>JAGQPV010000163.1 GCA_020426545.1 Planctomycetaceae bacterium | reverse complement strand
GGGCCCCCTGCAAGATGCCACAGGAGGGCCGCCAGCCAGGAGCAGAACCGCTACCGAACGGTCATTCCGACGACTGCCGGGACCGCTGAACCTGAAATCCCGCGGTACCCGGCCGGTTGCGCAGGAACGACACGGATGCCGGAAATCGGCCCGCCGACCAGCCAGGGGCAGCGCCAGTGCAGGGCAGTACATGGACCCGTGGGAGAATCGCCCGGGGGCCTGTCGCTCCGCGGCAATTCCTCACCGCAAGCCGGGTGCTGTCAGAGCAGGGTTTCCAGCAGCATCCGCAGTTTGCGCAGCTCCAGCTGACGCAGTTCGAGCTGACGCTGATCGGGAGTGCCCTCTTCCGGCAGAATCTCGATGGAGAGCGCCCGGTTGTACTTCTCGCGACTCAGCTGGTTGACCAGACGACTGTAATCGACCTCGCCCAGTCCGACAGTCACCTGGTATTCAGTCGGGGTGGAATCCCGCAGGTGCGTGTGAAAAACATGGGGATACAAGCGATCGAAGATGGGGTCATCACCCGAGAGCTGCAGATAATGACTGGGATCCAGCGTCAGCCCCAGCCCCTTGACCGATTCGCACAGCTCGACAGCCGTGTGGGGATCGGCCGTGGTATGGCCGGCCTCGGTGCGGATGGAAAGCCGCACACCTTCCGCCCCGGCAACCTGCACAAACTGGCGGAGACGGTCGATCTCGGTATTGAAAGGTGTCCCCAGAGGAGAAGCCGGAATGCTGATCTGAGCGATCCGCATCAGCTTGCACAGACGGCTGACATTCAGGAACACGTCCGGATCGGGGTCTTCCTGCAGATCAACGGCAACGGGGGTCAGCCGCGTGGCTTCGCGGAAACTGGCCTGGAACCGCTCCGGATCAGCGGCAATGACTGCCGGATTCAGCTCATCCACAGCCGTGGTGAGCCACAGTTCGACTTTGTCGAACTCAAGATCTGTCAGTTGGCTGCAGGCGTCAAACAGGCTGACCGGCCCCAGACACCGTGTCGATGCCGCAACGAACACTCCGTGAACTCCCTTGTCGGAGAAACAGCAAACAGGTGATGGCACAAACAGTTACGTCGGTGCTCCTGCGTTGACGCAACCGGTGGTAATTTATCCGGATCAGGTCGGGTCTGCAAGGTCGTATGGATCCTTCGCATTGCAGCGATCATTCCTGGGCCAGGGAACAGTCGTGTTGTGCCGGCCAATTGCCGATATAGAGCAACAGAGTGCGAGATGACCCCGGCTGCGCCCGGACTTCAGCTTGCGGGATGGAACATGGAGGTTCGGACAGCCGCGACCAGTTTCCGCCTCAGAAGTGCGGAATGCGGCACCGGAAGTGACCTGTCGACAGGGGGAGCCTGAAGAATGAGTACAAGTCGGTTCATTTGCGGCGCGTTGACGATTGCCCTGCTGCCACTGCTGACCGGATGCAGCGGCGGACCGGAAACGGTTCGCGGCCAGTCTCCGTCCGGTCCGGGAGTCGGGCAGATCGGCAATCACTACTTCCAGCCGGGGCATCCTTATGCCCAGCTGGCCGGCCACAGCGAGAATAAAGCGGCCCACGGGCCTGGCTGTGCCGACGGAAGCTGTGGATCGCAGGGCTGCAAATCCTGCAATGATGCCCGCTCCGGCAAATGTGCCGGCTGTGCCTCGGGTAACTGCAATGTGCATGGCCATCGGCATGGTGGCAACGGCGGATACCCGCCCGGACCGTACGCCGGAGCGCCTTACCCGGGCCAGGGCGGCCCCATGATGAATGGTGGCCAGAGCAACATGGGCAACATGTGGCACCCCACGCACTACCACACCTTTACGTACAACCCGCCGCAGAACCTGGTCTACCCTCAGCAGAACCAGCCCGCAGCCGTGGTGCAGTACCCGTATTACACCCACAAGGGTCCGGATGACTTCTTTCTGAAGTAATCCCGGTTTCCGTCGATTGACCGGCCGAAACCCGCCCTGAGGCAGCCGCGTCACGGACTCCATGTGGCCCCTGCTGACCACAGGGCCCCTGCGGGAACAGCAGCGACAGCCCTGTTCCCGCCTGGCAGAACCAGCTGCCAGACAGAAACTTCCGCTTCCGCAGGCAGGTTCCGCTGCAGTCTGAACTGCAGTGGAACCTGCTTTTTTCGGTACCCGGAACCAGACTCGACCACCGACTGCAGGGCGCGGGGCGCTTCAGTTCGTGAGTCACACGCCGGCCCGCATGCGGGGCTGCTGGCTCGTTCGGCACCATCCCGCTGGAGACCCTGGTTCCGGTCCGGCTGATCCTGTCGCCAGGGGGTCCGGCTTCCGTACACTGGAATGAAACGCTGCCCTCGACCACTGCGACGGCCAGTCGATTCCGCAATGTGAGGGGTGTTTCGCGGCGACCGGGAACTTTGCGCAGCCCGCAGGCCATGCTACAGTTCACTCGCGGTGGCACCGTGCAGAGAATTTCCCGGCTGTCAACAGTTTTCCGGTCGTCTCCGGGATCAGGGCCATGTTTTGAGGACGGGAAGCGGCATAACCCGGTCTGCACCAGCAACCGGGCAGACGGTACGTTCCCCCGGGACCGCGGGCCAGTCCGGCCGGGCACCGGGACTGTGAAACCAACCGGCATTCCAGCTGTCAGCATGCACCGGCCAGTCATGTTCGTTGCGAAAGATCAGATACCGTGAGCGATCAGCCTTCAACCCCGTCCACCCCCGGCTCCGTTTCCCGGCGGGACTTCCTGCGTGTGGGCAGCCTGAGCGTGGTTGGCCTCTCTCTGGCGGAGCAGCGGGCACTGGCCTCTGCCCGCACGAGCAGCGGCGGGGGCAGCTGTATCCTGATTCTGATGAGCGGCGGCCCCAGTCAGTACGAAACATTCGATCCCAAGCCGGATGCTCCCGCCTGGGTTCGCGGCCCGTCCCGGAGTATCGCCACGGCTGTTCCCGGTGTGCGACTGAACGAATCTCTGCCGCGGCTGGCCGAGCGGATGAACCGGTTTTCGCTGGTCCGCACCCTGCATCATGATGCCGCCCCGATTCATGAAGCTGGCCTGCAGCTGCTGCAGACGGGCCACCTTGCCGGACGGGGCGGTCAGTACCCCCCGGTTGGCTCTGTCGTCAGCCAGCTGCACGGAGACCGGGGCCGCATTCCCGCGTTTGTCACTTTGCCCCGACTGCTGACCGCCACTGGTGTTTCGGCCTCCCGGGGGCAGACGGCGGGTTTTCTCGGCAGCCAGCACGATCCGATCACCGCACTGGATCAGGAAGTCGACACGGCCCCCGAAGAACCGACCGCCGTGCGAAACCTGGCCAGTGGCCTCGACTCCCGCATGGCCGGCATCTCCGTCACGGACGAACCCGAACACATTCGCCGCTCGTATGGCGAGAACCGTTTCGGGCGGCTGTGCCTGCAGGCCCGCCGGCTGGTGGAATGCGGTGTCCGCTGTGTCACCATCAACCTGTTTGACGAGCTGGCCGGCCGCATCACGTGGGACTGCCACGGACACGCGGAGACGGCTCCGGCGACGCTGTTCAGCTATCGGGACCTGCTCTGCCCGCAGTTTGACCGGGCGGTTTCCGCTCTGCTGGACGACCTCGAGCAGCGGGACCTGCTCCGTCATACGCTGGTGGCCGCCACCGGGGAATTCGGGCGGACCGCAAAGGTGAATACCAACGTGGGTCGCGATCACTGGACGGGTGCGTGGTCGGCCCTGGTCGCGGGCGGCGGGACGGTTCCCGGCCAGGTGATTGGCGAAACCGATCCGCTGGGCGAAACACCGCAGAAGCGGCCCGTGCATGTGGGCGAACTCGTGGCGACGATGTACCACTCGCTGGGAATCGACCCGGCCCGGGAGCTGGAAACCGAGGAAGGGAAGACCTTTCGCCTGACCGAGCATACCCCCATCGGCGAACTGTTCAGCTGAGAGCGGGCTGTTCGGCTCAAGGGGTTTCAGGCGGCGCCGCGGTCTTCAGTCCCGGACTGCTGTCCCCGGTTCTGCGTTCCCTCGCTGCCATGCCGAGCGGCAGTACGGTCGAGTTCGTGCTGAACCTGCTCCGCGGACTGTTTCAGCATGCCGGCGATCTCGCTGGCGGAATAGCCGGCTTCCCGCAGTTCGCCAACGAGCGGGCGGAGTTCTGCCGCGACAGCAGCCTCTTCCTCCCGGGTTCTGTTCAGCAGAGACTCCAGGCGGGCAGCCGTCTGCTGGCCTGCTGTAATCAGAGTCTGCAGCTGGGCAATTCGTGTACTGGTCTTTGCATCCACCTGGCGTTCAAATTCGTGCAGGCGGACTTCCAGCCGCTCCACATGTGTCTCGGCCGCGGTGGCAGTTCGCTGCAGCTGCTGCCGGGCTTCGGCGTGCACATCGCGGCGACTGGAACGATGGACGGCCCGCGCACTCCGGCGGAGCAGGTACCCGCCCAGCACCAGCATTCCCCCCAGCACAACGACAAAACTGCTGCCCGGAAACATGCGGTCTCGCTCTCCACCGGTCGTGGCTGCCGTGCCAGGCCAGGTATGCAACGTGGCTGTCAGGAAGATCGCTTCGAAACCAGCCGGGGCCCGTGGCACCTGCAGACAGCTACCGGATGATTCGTGCCGGACGAAACCCGTGACCCGCGCGGATTCTAGGCCAGGGCAGGAAATCATGCGAGATCACTCGGTCGCCTGCGGGAAATGTGTGTTCGCGGGGATGGCACGACGGCTGGAAACGTCGGCCCGCGGGCATTCCTGCCGATTACCAGGAACCCTCTCGCCCTCTTCGGCAGATTCTGCTATATGCCGCCTTTCGGGGAAGGACCGCGGCCACCCGGACGGGTGGTGCCAGCACTCGGCCCCGTACCGAACACAACCGACAGTTTAGGGGAAGCAGCCTGAAGCCGGGACGGATCTCCGGTGCTGCAGGCTGGAAGGAGCCATCATGTTTCCGCACGGTCTTCAGGCAGGATCCCGAATTCTGCAGGCTGCTTTGATTCTGACTGCCGCCATCCTCCAGCCGCTGACCGCCGGCGCCGTGCTCGCCGACGAACCAGTCTCCGCACCTGCTGCTCCGGCAGCAGCAGAACCGGCCGCCGCACCCGCTGCAGCAACAGATGGTGTGCCGGCAGTGGCCGCTGAGAAACCGGCGGCTCCCGGAATTCTGCCGGCTCAGGAAAAGTCCAGGCCGCTGGCCACGTCCGGGCGGTACCTGCTGGCCTATAAGTTCCAGCCGAACCAGCGGGTGTACTACCAGGTGACGCACACCATGAAGATTGTCACCCGGAAAAGCGAAGCGGTGGAAACCACCACCAACGAATCCAAAACCACGAAGCATTACCGGGTGTTCAATGTTGATTCCGAAGGGAACGGCCTGCTGGAACTGATCATCGATCAGGTGCAGATGAAAGCTCAGTTCGGCAGTAACGAGCCGGTGGCCGTCGACAGCAACGATCCGGAAAACGTACCGGCCGCCTATCGGGATGTCATCAAGACGATTGGCCGGCCGCTGGCCCGCATCAAGATTTCTCCCGCCGGAGAACTGCTCTCGGCCGTCCGTGTGCTGGACCGGGAACTGCAGGAGCAGGTCTCTGCCGGCTCCACAACGGAAGCCACCAGCGATAACGATGCCAGCCGGAATTTCCTGGTTGTGTTCCCCGATTATGAAATCGCCCCCGGCGAAAGCTGGACCGACCGCAGCCTGGAAGTCCGGGTGCGGGTGGGGCGTTCGCTCAGCCGGCCGGTGCAGCTGCTGCGGACCTACACGCTGGAATCGGTGAAGGACGGCATCGCCACGATTCAGCTCAAGACAGCCGTGCTGACTCCCGTCAACGATCCGGCCATCCGGGCCCAGCTGATCCAGCGGACCCCGTCGGGAACCATCCGGTTCAACATCGAAGAAGGCCTGATTTCCGCCCGGGAAATGCGGGTTGATGACTCGGTGATCGGGCCGTTCGGCGACGACAGCTCCCTGAAAGCCACCAGCCTCCGGACGGAAACACTGACCACTCAGCCGGTGATGGAAGCCCGGCGGAACGCCGGCCCGGCCAACCTGCCGGAAACCAACCGGGAATAAGCGGGAGGAACAGGCCGGGCTGCCTGGCAGTCGAGGCAGGCAGCGAAAGTGGAAACAGACAGGAAAAACTGGCAGCGGAGCGGGTTCTGTCAAGTTGACCGAACAGAGGATTCGCATACACTGAACGAGCTGTCCGCATCTGCGACAGCAGTTCCCGTTGCCTTCCGCAGCAGTTCCCGAACCGGTGGTTCTATCGCTCAGGTGATGCTGCGCCTGCACAGACCGGCCGACGATGAAACGCGTTCAGATTTCTCCTCAGATGCGAAGTCTGCTGATCGCCGCCCGCCGGGTGGCGATGGAGAACGATGCCGAAGCCCTCGTGCTGATGGCCGATCTCCCGTTTGACTTCGCAGCGATCAACAAATATCTGAGGCGATTCCGGCTGGTCGTTGCTTCAGACAAGCCCGATGTCCAGCGGGCCGCGCGGGAAGACGAAGTCGATCTGGTGGTGCTGCTCGATGAGCCGCAGACACGGCAGTCTCAGCTGAGCCATGCCCTGCTGGAGGCCATCGCCGATGACCTGCTGAAAAGCGGCGACCGGATTGTGGCGCTGTATGCCGTGTTCGAGCGGGACGTGGTCGATACGGCCAGCCTGATCAATCTGGCGGAGCACCTGGCCAAACTGACCGCCCGCGACCTGCGGCGAATCAAGACGCAGGTTCCGCTGGAAACTCTGCGGATTGTTGTCGACCTGGCCGTGGAAATCGGCCGGGAAGGGCGGGAAGGCAAACCGGTGGGGGCGCTGTTTGTGGTGGGGAATCACCGCAAGGTGCTGAGCCTGTCGCACGAGCAGATTCACGACCCGTTCAAAGGTTACCCCCGCAAGGAATGCGTCATTCGCAATGCGCGGGTGCGGGAGAGTATCAAGGAAATCGCCCAGCTGGACGGGGCCTTCATCATCTCATCTGATGGTGTGGTGCATGCCGCCGGCAGAAACCTCGACGCCCCGGCCACCGGGCTGACGCTGTCCAAGGGGCTGGGCTCCCGGCACTGGGCCGCCGCGGCGATCAGCCGGGGCACCAACGCCATTGCCGTGGCCATCTCCCAGTCGACGGGCACAGTCCGCATCTTCCAGAACGGCACCGTCGTGCTGCGGATCGAACCGATGGACCGCGCCATGACCTGGCACGACGTGGAAACCGAACCTCCGGCTCCCACCGACTGACATTGCCGGCAGCGCGAACTGCGGTTTCAGATCACGTGGCACTGCGGAACCAGCCGGCGTGATGACGGGTCAGTCCACGGAGCCGAACCGCAGGGCGCCCAGCACGAAGAACAGCACCGAAAACGCCAGCAGCGAGCCGCAGCATTCGACCACGGTTCCGATCTCGGTCGCCCCGTTCTTGAGCAGTTCGTTGTAGGCGATCAGAGCCCAGGCATGCGGCGTGGCGAGGCTGACGTCCTGCATGGTGGGCGGCAGCCAGTCCCGGGGCATCAGGCAGCCACTGATGCCGGCCATCGTGATGACCGTCATGTTGGCATAGGCCGAAACCTGGGAATCGGTACGCACCAGGGTGGCAATCAGCAGTCCCAGAGAAGTCGCCGCCAGCGAGGTGCAGAAGCCCACCGGAATCAGCCAGATCGGCTGCTCGCCCCACGACATGTTGAACAGCAGGCGGCCGAAGACAAACAGCAGCACCGTCTGCACGATGGAGACCACCAGAAACGGCAGCGTCTTGCCCACCAGCAGCCCGGTGGGGGACACCGGAGAAATCCTCAGCCGCCGCAATGTGCCCAGCTGCCGCTCGTGAATGAACGAACGGGCCATGATGTTCACCAGAAAGAAGACAAACATCACGGTGTAGGAGGGAATCAGCTCCTGGTAGATCATGCTGCCCTGAGTCTGCTTCTGCGGCAGCGGGTCTTCCAGTGCGATGGGCGGCTGGCCGGTTTCCTCCGCCAGTTCACGGCAGGTGGTCCGAATCCGGCGTTCAAAAATCGGTGTATCGCACAGAGGATACAGTGCGATCGAGCGGAGCGCGTCGGCGTAAACCAGCTGCTCGACGATGGAATGCGTACTGCCTTCCGGGTAGTCGCTTTCCACATGAATGTCGAGCGCCTTCAGCCCTTCGGCCAGGCGGCCTCTGCTCGGGTCCATAATATCTTCAGGAGCCAGCTCGCGGACACGGGCATAAAACTCCGGGCCAATCATCACGGCCACATTGGAGTCGGCCTCTTTATACATGGTGCGGGCACGCTCGGGGCTGGTGACCTCGAACACTTCCATGCCGTCGCGGTGCTGCAGACGATTGTAGATCTTCGCGAACAGGTTGCGGGCCAGCGTTCCTTCGCCGTGGGTATCGGTTCCCCGGGTATCGCTGGGCTGCAGGCTGTCATAGGCAATCAGATCGACCATGGCGATCCGCAGCCGCTTGTTATTATCGTTCCAGCCACTCATCTGCCCTGTGGTCAGCCCGATGATCCAGATGAACAGAATCGGCAGGGCCAGCAGCAGCGCCAGCGTACGCCGGTCGCGCATCAGCAGCCGCAGATCCTTGCTGGTGATTTCCAGAAAGTTCATGAAGGTATCTCAAGGCTCCTGCCCGATCAGGGCTTCATCGGGAGGGGGCTGTTCGACAGAACGGCACGAAGCCCGCCGGGGGTGCGTGCCTGCGATTCAGCCCTTCCACTCCGCTTTGCTTTAATTATGTAATGCAGCCTGGATCGCCAGCCGAGGCTTCAATCCCTCAGGCTGTTGCCCGTCAGTTCCAGGAACAGCCGTTCCAGATTCGGGGGATGTGTTTCCACGCTGTGCATATCCACATCAAACTCATCCAGCAGATTGAGGATCGAGGACAGGGACCGGGCCAGCGTCACCTCATCGGCGTGCTGATCATGGGAGACAACAATGATGGAGCCTGCGCCGGAAGCCGGGCGAATCTCGGCCACGCCCTTCAGACGTTCCGTCAGTCCCACGGGCAGATGAGCCACCTGAAGGCACAGGTCCGACTCCATCCGGTCCAGCAGAGTCTGCAGGCGATCGCACACCAGCATCTTCCCGCGATCAACAATGGCCACCCGGTCGCAGATGGCCTGAACCTCTTCCATGTAATGACTGGCATAAATGACGGCGACGCCGGAACGGTTGACGTCGCGAATACAGTCCATCAGGTGAGACCGCGACTGCGGATCGACCCCGACGGTTGGTTCATCGAGAATCAGCAGCTGCGGCCGGTGCAGCAGCGCGACGGCGAAGTTCAGTCTCCGCTTCATCCCGCCGGAATAATCGCCGGAGATGTCGGCCTGACGGCCTTTCAGGCCTACCCGCTCCAGTGCGTCATCAACTCGATCGGCCAGTTCCTGCCCGCGAATGCCGTACAGCCGTCCGAAGAATTCGAGGTTTTCGCGGCCTGTGAGTTCGGGATAAATGGCCAGGTCCTGCGGCACCACGCCCAGCACACGGCGGGATTCGCGGTTGTCGATATCGAGCACCTGGCCGTTGAGCCGGATGGTGCCGGAATCGGGTGGCAGCAGACCGGCCAGCATCATCATGGTGGTTGACTTGCCGGCGCCGTTCGGGCCCAGCAGCCCCAGAACTTCACCCGCATCCACATGAAAGCTGAGGTCATCGACAGCGACCAGCTCGCCGAATGACTTTTTGAGATTGTTGACTTCAAGCAGAGTCATGGGAGCGGAAAATTCCTGTTATGCAGGCCGGCCTGGCAAAGTGCCCGATCCGGATGATGCCACACGGTCATGCTGCACCGGGCCAGAGATGCCGGCTGGAAAATCCGGGGGACTTTCGTACTGCCGCAATAGTGGCGCCGGTGCCCGGATTCCCCGGCCGGAGCAAATCACCTGGCCAGACGGGCCATGGTGAATCGACAGACCACGGGACAGCCTTCCTGCATCCTGACCAGTGTCTAATTAAACAAGTACCATAGCGTGGCAGAGTGAAATCGTCACTGCTGCCGTCAGGCCCACACGCACATTATCATTAACACGCGACGGTACAGACTCCGCAATTGCCGCAGCTGTCGCAGCCACCGCCCCACACGCAAAAGCCGCAGTCAGCGAGAGACCGGGAGTGGTGGCTTCCAGATTATGAGACTCACCCCACAGAACCAGCGAGGTCATCGGCAGGCCGACTGCAATAAAGCACAGGAAGCCGGCGAGACTTTTTTCACGGTTCCAGGGCAGCCGTGGCCCGCCGATCAGCCGTCCACCCAGAGTGGCGGAGCCATCGCCCCAGGCCAGCATGGCCAGCACCGCCAGGCCCCGCTCCGCGTGCTGCGGAAACAGCAGCAGTGTGGCAATGACGCTGCCTGCATAACCTGCGACAGACCATAACCTCTGCCCACTCTCCCCAGTCCGCTCAATTCGCCTGTAACCCGCAAAGATAGCTCCCCCCAGCAGAGCAGCCACGATCAGCATGATAGCGCGCAGCGTGGGCGACAGCGGG
>JAGQPV010000162.1 GCA_020426545.1 Planctomycetaceae bacterium | reverse complement strand
AAGTTCAGCGCCCGTTCTTCCGGCTGGCCTTCCACCTGACGGATGGCCTGCTGCAGATCCTGCCGGCTCTGCCAGCGGGTCAGCGGGTAGCCCAGGGCCTCGGCAAACTTCGCGAAGGCTTCCAGCTTGAGCAGGTCGGGCTCGCCGTGCACCCGCCGCAGGAAGGGAATGCCCAGGTCATCCAGCCGGGTGGCCACGGCGATGTTGGCCGCCAGCATGAACTCTTCGATGATCTGATGGCTTTCGTCGTGCTCGGTTTCGTGCGCGCCGGTCACGTGGCCGTGGGTGTCGAATTCCAGTTCCACCTCTTTGAGGTTCAGTTCCAGGGCACCGCCTTCAAACCTTCTGCGCCGCAGCAGCATGGCCAGTTCGTGCATGTTGGCCAGCAGCTCGCGAACGGGCTTTGTCACCTTCGGGCCGGAGGGTTCCTGCCCGGCCAGCAGGGGCATTACCTGCTCGTAGGCGAACCGCCGGGTGACCTTGATGGCTGAACGGGCAAAGTCCGTCGCCAGCGGAATGCCTTCGGGGTCGTATTCAATAAAGGCCGATTTCGTGTACCGCACGCGGCCCTGCTGCAGGCTGGCCAGGCCGTTGGAAATCAGCTCCGGCAGCATGGGGATCACGTGCCGGGGCAGGTATACACTGGTTCCCCGGCGGAGCGCTTCCCGGTCGAGGGGCGAATCGGGCGTGACGAAGTGGGCCACATCGGCAATGTGGACCCCCAGGTGCCAGTGGCCATCCGGCGTGCGTTTGAGAGAAATGGCATCGTCGAAATCGCGGGCGTCGACGGGATCGATGGTGATGATCGTCTCGCCGGTCAGATCCAGCCGGTCGCCCAGGTCTTCCTCATCGAAGGCGTCGGCCTGCTGACGGGCATATGCCAGGGCCTCTTCGGGGTATTCGTGCGGCAGGCCGAACTGGTGAATCACCGACTGTGTATCGACTCCCGGCGCACCCCGCTGGCCCAGCACCTCGGTCAGCACGGCTTCACCCGGCAGGTTGAGCATCGGGAATCGCAGCATCTCGATGACAACTTTGTCGGACGGAATCGCTCCCCGTGCGCCGGGATCGCCCACGGCAATCGGCTCGGTGAAGGTGCGCCCGTCGACCAGCACGAAACCCTGGCCGCCCTGCTCGAGGTACGTGCCGACAAACTTGTTCGAGGCCCGAACCAGAATTTCCTCGACGCGGGCACACCGCTTCCCGTCGGCGCGGGTGCGGCTCGACAGCCGGACGAGCACTTCATCGCCGCTGTGCGCATCGCGAATGTCGGACTTCGACAGGTAGGCATCCTGCCCCCGCAGGGCCGGCTGGGTTTCGTGCGCCACGAAATATCCGTCGCCGGCGCGGGTCCGCCGGACAATCCCCGCGATCGTTCCGCCCGAGATCCGCGGACGCAGCAGGCCCTTGCGGTTTTCCCGCACCCGCTTCGAGTCAATCAGCCCGTCGAGCGCCGCATGGAACTCCTCGTGCTCGGCCGCATCGAGTTTCAGCCGGCGAATCACCGCGGCCCGGTCGAGCGGGCGGTACGAGGGCTGAAGCAGGAAATCCAGAATCTGCTGTTCGCGTTCCGACATCGGGGCCTGGCCTTTCAAGAGGACGTGTCTTCCGGAATGCCTGGTGCCCAGCCGGAACCAGATCGTGGAGCAGCCTGAACGCCCACCTCAGACCGTGACATGCGATTGTAGGGCCAACCGGTCCACAATCCATCGGTCAGCCCGGGGGAATCCCGGTCCGTCCTCCCCAATCCCGCCAGACAAATCCTTCCACCCGCAGGTTCTCCTCCCCGGTGAACCATTTTTGCTCGAAGCAAACCTGAACAGAAAGCCATACAGGGTCGATCAGCGACCGGCCTGATGATTTCGACTCGCCCCTGAACACGGATCCTTTGTCCATATCCTTTCTCCTGAACTGACTGGTCAGTGCATATCCGGCCACACAATTATCCGTCAAAACAGGTAAACTGGGCCTTATACGTGTGATTCCAGCTGGTATTCCAGGTAAAATGGCTGTTTCGGCTGGGTTCACCAGAGAGTATCGAAGTTCCCGCGGTGGCTGGTCGATCTGGTGGAAGGAGGAAGGCTCCGTCTGGCGCATCTGTACCTGTCGAACCGGTTCAGACGATCGGACGAACTCCTGCTGACTCGCAGCGGACGAGCCTCTTTCTGTACGCAGGCTGTCGAACTTCCCACGCCCGCCTTCCGGCTGTCTCAGCCGCAAGGTGCACCCGCAGACCGTATCGGTTGCGGGCCGGAACCTCTCACAGGTGGCCGGGAATTTCGAACAGGACCCTGAGACAGCAACACTGGTCTGGTGACAGGCGCTGCATGAACTCATTTTTTGGCAAACGGGATCCCTGGGGGAACAGCCTCTCGACCTGGGTGCTGGTGGCAATGGCGTTTCTGCTGCCGTTCGCCTGGTGGTCGGTGCGTCAGGTGGACCTGGAAAACGACGTGGAACACTGGCTGCCCGCCAATGATCCGCAGTCCCGCGCTCTGCACTGGTACCACACGTATTTCCCCGAGAACGACCGGATCCTCATCTCGTGGGAAGGCAGCACGCCGGAAGATCCCCGGTTTGACCGCCTGGCGGACCTGCTGCGCGGCGAGACCGATGCCGAGGGTATCCGTCGCGGCGGCAGCCCGTACGTGGAATCCGTGCTGACGCCGGACGACATGCTGGCCCAGATGGGCCGGCGGGGCATCTCCCGCAATGAAGGACTGGAGCGGCTGGCGGGAGTCCTCATCGGCAAGGGGCCGCTGTATGTGCGGTACACCGCCGCCGGCGAGGGAGATCCCGGCCTCACCCGGCAGCTGGTGGCGGAAGCGGCCAGCCGCGCCGCAGGTGTGGAAGTGCGCGTGCTGGACCGGCTGGCGGAACAGTCCACCGCCATTCCCGAAGCAGCAGTCACCAGCCCCCCGCAGAACCCGAAACAGGCCGAGGCAAAGCCGTTCGAGTTTCCCCGGCACGATCTGCGGCTGCTGTGGCATGGCATGCACGCCCAGCCGGAACAGATGGCCCGGGTGCGGGAAGCACTGGCCCGGCTGACGGGAACCGGAACCGAGAACCCGGCCCGGCTGGTGGAAGATTCGGCCGTCTGGCCTGGCTCTCCCGTCGCCATGACCGCCACGTTCACGGAAGCCGGTTCGCTGGAGACCACCCGCGCTCTGGCACAGATTCGCGAGTTCGCCACCGAGGCTGGTATCCCCGCGGAAGCCATCAGTTTTGGCGGGCGGCCCATCGTGGCGGAAGAGCTCAACCAGCAGGTGAAACGGGTCGCGTGGGATCGCTCCGCGCCCGTGTGGAACTTCGGAAAACGTTCGGCCCTGCTGCTGTGTGCCTTCGTGGGCGCCGTGCTGGCCTGCGTCATGCTCCGCAGTTTCCGCCTGGCAACCGTTGTACTGATCTCCGCGCTGTACACCACCATTCTGGCGGTGGCCGTCGTCCCGATTTCGGACGGCAATATGAACATGGTGCTGGTGGTGATGCCGGCCCTGCTGATGGTGCTGACGATCTCCGCCGCGATTCATGTGGCCAACTACTGGAAACACGCCGCCGCCCGGGATCCGCGAACCGCGGTGAGTTCGGCTTATCGGATGGCGCTGCAGCCCTGCCTGCTGGCCAGCCTGACCACAGCCCTCGGCCTGCTGTCGCTGCTGACCAGCCCTTTGTCTCCGGTGAGCGAATTCGGTCTGTATGCCGCCATCGGCTGCCTGATTCTGATGGTGGTGGTGCTGTACGGCCTGCCGTCCATGCTGCAGCACTGGCCGGCCCGCGTGCTGGCCGTGCAGTCGGTCAACACGGGGTGGTGGCATCGCCTGGCCGACCGGCTGGTGCATCATCGCCAGGCAGTGACAGTCCTGTTTCTGGCGGGCTTTGGTGTGTCGGCCTGGGGCCTGATGTACTTCCACACCGAGACTAAGGTCATTCGCTACCTGCCGCCGGAATCGAAGGTGGTGGCCGATTACAACACGCTGGAAGATCAGCTGGCGGGTGTCGTGCCGGTGGAACTGGTCATCGCCTTCGACGCGGCTGCCCGCGACCGGCTCAATTTCCTCGAACGGACGGAAATTGTTCGTCAGGTGCAGCAGGAAATGCAGACGCACAGCGAAATCAGCGGGACGATGTCTCTGGCCGATTTCCAGCCCGTCTCACGGCCGCCGGCTGCCGGAGCGTCGCTGTTCGAACGGGCCGGTTATAACCGGCGGGCCTTTGAGACCGAAGACCTCGTTCGGAAGTCCATCGACGAGGGAGCCGGCAGCCTGTACGCCATTGCCACCGGCGACAGGGAACTGGCCCACGCAACCGGCCATATGAGCTGCCACCGGGGCGATGAGCTGTGGCGGGTGACCGCGCAGACGGCCATCATGTCGGACGTGGATTACGGCGACCTGACCAGCGAACTGGGCGAGATGGTTCGCACCCGCCTGGAGAACGAAGAGGGCGTGGGCCACTGCGTCACCGGCATGGTGCCGCTGTTCCTGCGGACTCAGCAGGCCGTGCTCGACAGCCTCATCCGCAGTTTCGCCCTGGCCTTCGGCATGATTGCTCTCGTCATGATGGCCGTGCTCCGCAATCCGCTGGCCGGCATCATCACCATGCTGCCGAACGTCCTGCCCGTGGGTGTGGTGTTCGGCATCATTTCCTGGCTGGGCATCCCGGTGGACCTGGGCACCATGATTACCGCGTCCGTGGGCCTCGGCATTGCCGTCGATGGCACACTGCACCTGCTGACCTGGTTCCGCGAGGGGCTGATTCTCGGCTGCGACCGCACGGAAGCCATTCGCCGGGCCCTGGGCCACTGCGGCCCCGCCATGTGGCAGACCAGTGCCGTGGTGGGTGTCAGCCTGCTGATGCTGGCCCCGGCCGATCTGCTGCTGGTCAGCCGCTTTGGCTGGCTGATGGCCGCCCTGATTGGTGCCGCGCTGCTGGCCGATATCGTGCTGCTGCCGGCGCTACTGGCCGGGTCTCTGGGTGCTCTGATCGAGAAGTCCGTCAGAAACCGCAAGCCCGCGCATCAGTCGCAGTCGGCGGATCGCATGACCGGCCCGGTGATTCCGCAGCCGCACATGGCTGTCTCCGGTTCCCGTTCCCGCGCCGCCGTGTCGATGAAGTAACCGGGCCGGCCCGGTTGCCAGCTGCCGCCAGCATCCCGCTCCTCTTTCGCTCCCGCCCGAAAGGCTGTCCGCCGGCGGGGCGGCGCGGTATGGTCGATTCACCATTGATTCGACCTGCCGGAGAGAGGGAAGGGACGCACCATGCCACTGCGCGAAATTGGCTCCACGGGAATTCAGGTGACACCAGTCGCCATGGGCTGCTGGCCCATCGCCGGGGTGACCAGCATTCATGTGACGGAAGAGAACAGCCTCGCCACATTGCAGGCCGCCGCTGATGCCGGCATCACCCATTTCGACACCGCCTGGATTTACGGCTACGAGGGCGAAAGCGAAAAGCTGATTGGCCGGGCCCTCGGCCACCGCCGGGATGAAATCACCATCGCCAGCAAAGGCGGCATTCACTGGGAGAACCGCGAGCAGGCGCATGACGCCCGGCCGGAAACCATTCGCGCCGAATGCGAAGGCAGCCTGAAGCGGCTCGGCACGGATCGGATCGACCTGTACTACCTGCACTCGCCCGATCCCGCTGTCCCGCTGGCCGAGACCGCCGGCGCCTTCCGGGAACTGCTGGACGAAGGCAAGATCCGTTCGGTGGGTGTCTCCAACTGCCGCGTGCCGCAGCTGGAAGAGTTTTCCCGAGTGTGCCCGCTGTCGGCCTCGCAGCCACCGTACAACATGCTGCAGCGGCACATCGAAGAAGAACACCTGCCCTGGTGCCGGGAGCACAACGTCTCGCTGATGATCTACTGGCCGCTGATGAAGGGCCTGCTGGCCGGTAAACTCGCGCGGGATCATCAGTTTGAGCCGCAGGACGGACGGCAGAAGCTGCCCATGTTTCAGGGTGAAGAATGGGAGAAAACCCAGGACCTGCTCGACGTGCTGCGGGAAGTGGCTGCCGAAGCGGAAGTGACCATCGCCCAGTTGGTGATTCACTGGACGATCTCACAGCCGGGCATCACCGCCGCCCTGTGCGGTGCCAAACGCCCGGAACAGATTGTGGAAACCGCCGCCGCCATGAATATCTCGCTGACCGAGAGCCAGCAGACCCGCATCGACCAGGCCGTGGCCGAACGGGGCTCGACCATCCTTACCCGCCCGGTGTAGGGGCGGGCCCAGCCGCGGGGGAGAACTCGACGTTACTTCTCAAGCCAGTCAGAACGAGCCTGCGTGTGCCGCTGCCGGCTGGCCCCGCAGCGCCTTCAGGGAGACAGAGATGGAACCACAACGCCAGAAGGCCTACCGGTACCTGCTGTATCAGGGGATGCTCGAAATTCGGCCGATCGCCTGGATGCCACTCGGGTTCCTGAATCCGTGGAACTGGAAGCAGATCACGAGACAGGTCCGTCAAGCCGGATTCACTGCAGACTGGCTGCACAACCTGGCCCTGTTTTCAGCAATTGATTTCGAACGCTTCGATGAGACTCGGTTCTGGAATGAATTTCGACGCCTCAGAGATCGCCACCCGAAGTCTCAACTGATGCGATACGAAGAAGTATTTGAACGCGAGCTTGCCGATACAGAACATCTTGACAGCGAATAGCAGAACGCAACTCGGCAAGATATGAGGGATTCAGCAGCCTGATTTGCAAGGCAACGACCACGTCCGTTGTCCTTCCGGGCGTGTCACCCGAAGTTTTTCGCTCACGTCTCATCAGAACCATGACCAACGACCGGCTGCAGCTGTGGTGGAAGTCTCTGTGGTCGCGGGAGGTACGCGATGCACAGAATGCTGTGCGCCGGTGGTTCCGTCTGGCTCATCCTGAATGCAGCTGCCGGGGCATCTCACTGGCTCTGCTGTCTGCAGAACGGATGGTGTTCCTCGTCTTCTATCATGGTCTGCTGCCGAGCCGCCCTGGTTCCTTCGTGGTTTACGAATTTCTGCGTGGTGAGAAAACAGGGACAGAACTGAACGAATCGGAAGCGATGAAGTACCGTCCCGGCAATTATAAATGACTGAACAGAGAGCCGGATTATGCAACGGCTGTTGATGCTGGAGGATGACCACGATCGCATCCATCGGTTCAAGGCAGTCGTATCCAGCAATTACCCCGACGCCGTTCTGACGATTGTTCGAACGGCAGCAGACTTTCAGCTGGCCTGGCGGGCACTGACAGATTCGCCGGACCTGATCTGCCTTGATCATGATCTGTTCACAGATTCGCCCGACGATCCGGATCCGGGTGACGGTCGCGATGTCTCGGCTTTTCTGATCACTCAGCGGGCAACATGCCCTGCACTGATTCACTCCACGAACGGCCCGGCTGCCGACTCGATGATGTTTTCCATGAGGGACGCCGGCTGGAAAGTAGAACGGATCTCGCCAATCGGGGACGATTGGATCGAATCCTTATGGTATCCCGTCGCCTGTGAGATGATCGCGGATGGCAAACTCTCAGATGGTTCCTCAGCAGCTGACTGAATGCCAACCCTGGCGTGGGCATGTTCTCCCGTCAGAGATGCCCGCTCCCCGGCATGCCCATCCCGCTGCGCGGCTATGGGCATGGCACACAACGTCTTCTTCTCTGCGTTACTGTGCACTCCGCGGTGAAACTCTTTCTGCATTCGGATTGCCGGCACACCCGGCCCGACTCCTGAGCGGCCCGCGACTGAGGCCACGTCGTCTCGTCCCTACCGCTGAGGCACGGCCTCGGGTGGCTGGCAGCTGGAGCCTTCCGCCCGCGCGGGCTTGCCCTCCATGAACCGGTTGCAGCCGCTGTTGCCCGAGACTCGAACGAGGTAGGGTTGAAGTTCCGCGTCGATGCACAGCCCCATGGTCGGGTTCTCGATGGCTGCGTCCGGCTCGATTTGCCACCACTTGCAGTCTCTGCACAGTCCCCAGTTGTCTGACATGGTTCTCTCCTTTTTCTCACGTGCTGCGTGGCGTGCGCCTCACTCGTGCGTCGCCTGCATGGCGAGGAAGTTCAGGCTCCGCTCAGCGAGGCGGGTCAGCGTCTGGTTGGCGTGGCCTTCCTCGTTCAGCGTCTGCTGCAGCAGGTCGGCCGCTTCGTGGCGGCCCAGCTTCTCGGCATAGGCCCGGGCCGTGCCGTAGCCCGCCATTTCGTAATGCTCCACCCGCTGCGCCGCGGCGACGAGGGCTGCATCGAGCACATTGGGTTCAATGTCGCTCTTCAGCAGGCTTTCGCCTTCCTCAATCAGCCCTTCCATCGCGTCGCACCTGTGCCCGCCGGGTGCGAAGTCCATCTCGCTGAAGATTCTCTCCAGCCGCGTGACATGGGCGCGGGTTTCTCTGAGATGCTCCGCGAACGCCTGCTTCAGTTCGTCATCGCTGGCCGCCTGTTCCATCTTCGGAATGGCGTCCAGCAGCTGCGTTTCAGCGCTGTACAGGTCCTTGAGTTCGTGAACGTAGAGCTTTTCGAGTGAATCGAGTTTCATTCTGCTTTTCCTTCGGAATTGAATTTCTGCCGTGGGAAGCGGATGGCGGATCAGCTTTCATGCTGCTGGCTGATCAACCGCCAGGCTGGGCGTTTCCATGAAGAACAGGCCCGCAAAGCGGGAGACGGCTGCCGGCTGGCCAACCTGGCTGCCGGCTTTCTTTGTCCGTCGATGAATTTGCAAATGGCGTGCCACCTGTGGTGAGTGCGGTCCCGGGGGGCTGTCTTCCCGCCTGCGGGGGTGAGTGACGGCACCGTGCTCCGTGGCGAGTCCCGGTGGGTGTCGCAGGGAGATTGCCGCAGGGGCCGACCGGGAATCCCCTTTACAGGTGAAGCCTGGCCCCGCCATAATTCGACCATCTGCTGCCGGGTCGCTTTCCACCTGCTGATTGGCGGGAAGGCGGGCCGGGCCGGCCTGTGCTTCGCTCCAGTTCCGGTATCCGTAGCGGCTCCGCAGCCCCGGCTTTCCTGTCTCTTTTGCCGGTTTCCTTTTCATTGTTCGGGCTGCCTGCCGGCAGTTCCTCATTTCTCACTGGCCTGTCCGGTGTCTGCTTCCCGATCCGTGGCCCGCCGTGTGCCACAGCTTCGGCAGACTCTTCTGCTGGAATTCTGCCGTACCGGGTGGAGTCCACCGCAGGCCCTGCTGCTCTCGGAAGGATGATTCATGTCGCAACCTCAACGCACGAAAACCGGTGCCCCCCGGCAGACAGCGCGAAGCGGCTGTCCGCTGGCCGGGCCGGCGATGTTCGTCGGGCTGATGCTGGTCCTCTGCACGATGCCGGGGTGCGAGAAGATCCCGACCTTCGGTGAGCTGATCGGCCAGGATCAGGCGGAAGAATCCGTCGAAGGGCTGCAGACCAAGCACGAGCCCGGGCCGTCGGTTCCGCTGACCACCCGCGAGGAACCCGCCTCGACCGGGCCGGACCCGGCGATTACGTCGTTCCGCGGGACGGCCCCCAACATGCGAACCGACAGCCAGCTGGTCGCCCTGGGCTCACTCGACAGCGGGCTGGAGAGAATGGAGGACATCGACCTGAGTTCCAGTACTGTCACCGCGGTCGGCCTGGCCGAGCTGAAGAAGTTCCCGGCGGTCAGGAAGCTGACGCTGTCGATGATGATGCAGATGACCCCGGAGATGATCGAGGAGATCGGCGAAATCAAAACGCTGGAAGTCCTGGAGCTGACGGGCTCGCCCCTGTCCGGCATCAGCCTGGAACCATTGAGCAGCCTGCCGGCGCTGGTCGAAATCAACCTGAGTAATACCGGCATCACCGATGAAGTGCTCGAACATTTCAAACCGATTGAAACGCTGGAAGTCCTCCGGCTGGATGGCAACCCGATCAACGGGGCCGGCTTCCGGTATTTCGAACGGCGCGGCTTCCCCAACCGGATCCGCGTGGTCGACGTGAGCAACACGTCTTTCTCGCAGCAGGGGTTTCCGTTCCTCCGCGGGTGGCGGACACTGGAAGAATTTCACGCGGGCCAGTCGGGCGTGTTCGACCTGTGCCTGGCCAGTCTGGGCACCTGCAAAGAACTGAAGGTGCTGACTCTGGGCTACAACCCGCAGATTACCGATGAAGGCGTCAAGCGGCTGGCCAGCCTGCGAAAACTTGAGCGGCTCGACCTGCACAACTGCAGTTCAGTCAGCGATCAGGGGATGTACTTTATCCGCAACAACAAGGGGCTGCAGGCCGTCGATGCGGAAGGAACCAGCGTCTCCCGGAACGGGGCCCTGGGCCTGAAGAAATTCGCCCCCGAAGCGCGGATCGCCTTCCGGGGCGGCGTGGTGCAGTAGGGGCGATCGGGCAGAGCCGGGTGATTACTTCCTCTCCCCCATGGGGAGAGGATTGAGGTGAGGGGCTGATCGTCTGAGGTGCAGCACGCCCCCGCAGGCTGATAATTGAACGCTGAGACCCTCCCTCAATCCCTCCCTGCCAGGGAGGGAAGTAGTAGGCCGCTTC
>JAGQPV010000161.1 GCA_020426545.1 Planctomycetaceae bacterium | reverse complement strand
CCGGCCAGGTGACGGCTGTCATCTCGCTCGACCAGCTGGAACCACAGGCGCTGGCCAGCCTGCTGCCCCGGTTTCTGGAACCGCTGTCGGGACGGGTGCTGTTCGACGGGAACGATATCGCCTGGGTGACGCTGGAATCTCTGCGTGCGGAAACCGTCTGGGTCAGCGGAGAAGATCCGTTCTTCACCGGCACCGTACGGGATAATATCAGCTGCGGCAGCCCGACTTACTCGCTGCAGGACGTCTCCGACGCGGCCAGCAAGGTGCATGCTCACAAGTTCGTGCTCAAACTGCCGCTGGGCTACGAAACCGTCCTCGGCGAACATGGCGAAACGCTCGAACCCGGTCAGGCATTTCAGATCGGCCTGGCCCGGGCCCTGCTTCGCAACCCCGCCCTGATGGTAATCGAAGAGCCCTCGACTCCGCTGGATGATGACACCAAATCGCTGCTGGATGATGCCTGGGGACGGATCGTTCAGGGACGGACCATTGTGGTCTTTCCCACACGGCTGTCGACGGTTCGGCGGGCCGATCAGATCATTGTGCTGCACCGCGGCCGCGTGGAAAGTATTGGCCCCTACAGCGAACTGGTTAACAGCTCTCCCGTGTACCGCCACTGGGAATACGTGCGGTTCAACGAGTTCCGTGGAGGGGCACGGCCCTCCAGCTGAGTCAGGTGGTGTTCCCGCAGGGGATGGCCGGCCGCGCGATAATTTCCGATATGTATCGGCGGCAGACTGGAAACAGAACAGACAGGATGGTGCGGGGAATGCTGTTCTCGCCGCTGATTGAACGGGCTCTGCGGCTGGCTGGCCGGAAGCATCACCCGCAGGTCCGCAAGGTCTCGGACGTGCCGTATTTCACGCACCTGGCGGGAGCCGCCATTGTGCTGCTGCGGGCGGGCATGCACGACGAGCAGATTATTGCAGCGGCCCTGCTGCACGATGTGGTGGAAGATACCGACTGCGAGCTGGAGGATCTGGAAGGCGAGTTCCCGCCGGATGTCGTGGCCTGGGTGGCGGTTTCGACCGAACAGAAACACAATACCGATGGCACGAAGCGCAGCTGGGAAGACCGGAAGCAGGAGCATGTCAGCCACATTGCCGCTGCGCCCCGGGAAGCCAGAGCCATCGTGCTGGCCGACAAACTCCACAACCTGGGCTCCATGCTGTACGACCACGGGAACGACCCGTCCTTCTGGGATCGTTTCGGTGCTCCTCCGGAAAGGCTCGTCTGGTATTACACCGAGATGGTCAACCGGGCGGCCAGCGACGATCCCGAACTCGCCACCCTGGCCGGGGAATGCCGGACCCTGCTCGCTCAGCTGCAGCACAGGTTTGCCTGAGTGCCTGTCCGGAAAGATGTTCTGTCGTAAATCAGGCAAATGCAGGGACATAGAGCCAGGCCTGGTATCCGAGTGTGCCACTGCTGGCTGGTCCAGCAGTGCCTGCAGAGATGTAATAACCGCTTGGTGCCGCAAGGGTTAGATTCGTCAGGCACAGCCTGACCTGCGGAAGAAATCCAGACCAGTCAGCCGCGTACGACCTTGCCTGGAAGTCTCAATAACCGAACCCGCATTGAGCATGCGAATTGCAGCGTGACCGGCTTTCCAGACAGGCACTGAGCGATCCCGCTTTGCCGGAACAGTCAGGGCCGGCCGGTGCTTCACAAGAACTGCCGCCGGACGAGGGAATCGCCGGTGATTCGATCAGCGGAGACAGTGGCAGACGGCCACTGCCTGTCTCTCTGCCACTTTTCTCAACAGCCGCTACGGAACAGCTGCCTGCCATGCAGAATTCAGAAATCGCCCGCATGTTTGAAGAGCTGGCCGATCTGCTGGAGATCGACGGAGCCAACCCGTTTCGCGTGCGGGCTTACCGCAACGCGGCCCGCACCATCACCGGGCTGACGGACTCACTGGCCGACCTGGCCGCCGATGACAGCTGCGATCTCAGCTCTCTGCCCGGCATCGGGAAAGATCTGGCCGCGAAGATTGTGGCGATTGTGGAAACCGGCCAGCTGGAACAGCTGGAGGATCTCAAACAGAAGATCCCCGCGGGGGTGTCCGACATGCTGCGGATTCCCGGCCTGGGGCCGAAAAAAGTCGCCGTGCTGTTTCACGAGCTGTCGATCGATTCGCTCGATAAGCTCCGCGAAGCGGCCACTCAGGGGCGTATCGCCGAGACAAAGGGCTTCGGTAAGAAAACCCAGGAAACAATTCTGGCGGAAATCGACCGGGTGGCCGAAGCCGGTACCCGGTTCCACATCAACATCGCGATGGATGAGGCCGAGCAGATTGCCAGCGATCTGGCGCAGCTGAAATCCGTGGGTCAGGTGCAGGTGGCCGGCAGCTGCCGCCGACGTCAGGAAACCGCGGGCGACCTCGACGTGCTGATCACTTCCGACGATTCCACCGAAGCCATGGACACCCTGGCGGCCCACCAGCGGGTGGAAAAAGTTCTGGCCCGGGGAGAGACCAAGCAGCGGGTGCGCCTGCGCAGCGGCATGGAAATGGACCTGCGGGTGGTGCCGGCCGAATCCTTCGGGGCGGCCATGCAGTATTTCACCGGCTCGAAAGAGCACAATATCGTCATCCGGCGGCGGGCTGTGGAGCGTGGCCTGAAGCTCAACGAATACGGCCTGTTCCGTGGCGAGGAATACATCGCCGGAGCCACCGAGGAAGATGTGTACCGCGAAGTCGGCCTCCCGTGGATCCCGCCCGAACTGCGCGAGAACCGCGGCGAGATCGAACTGGCGGAGGCTGGCGAGCTGCCTCAGCTGATTGAACTGTCCGAGATGCGGGGCGACCTGCACATGCACACCACGGCTTCAGACGGAACCGCCTCCATCGAGGAAATGGCTGCGGCCGCCCGCGACCGGGGCCTGGAATACATCGCCATTACCGATCACTCCAAACGGGTCACCATGGCCAACGGCCTCGATGCCGACCGGCTGCGAAAACACTGGGCCGAGATTGAGGCCATCAACGCCCGCACTGAGGGGATCGAGATCCTCAAGGGGATCGAGTGCGACATTCTGGAAGATGCCACGCTCGACCTGCCCGATGATGTTCTGGCCGAGGCCGACTGGGTGGTGGCGGTGCTGCATTACGGCCTGAAGCAGCCGCAGGAACAGATTGATCGCCGCCTGCGGGTCGCCGTGGAAAATCCGTATGTGCATGCCATTGGTCACCCCACGGGGCGGATGCTGCTGCGGAGAGAAGGGGCGCACCTCAGTTTCGAACAGCTGTACGAGCTGTGCGCGCAGCACGGTGTCATGCTGGAAATTAACGCGCATCCGTCACGGCTCGATCTGGACGACATTCATGCCCGGGCCGCGCGGGAACACGGCATTCCCATCGTCATCAATACCGATGCACACAGCACGTCAGGCTTCGATGTGATGCAGTACGGGGTGTTCCAGGCCCGGCGGGCCGGTCTGTCGGCGAAGGATGTGGCCAATACCCGCACGCTGAAGCAGTTCCGCAAGCTGCTCCGCACGGCTAAGTAGGGCCTGTCATGTGGCCGCGTGGCTCGCAGAGCTCAGGACGACACCCGCCGCAGCACGTCCTGCTTTACTTTGCGGAATCATCCTGCTCGGATTCTGACATTGCCGGGTCGGGTTCATCCTGCGGAGGCTGGCTGGTGACAGGATCGCCAAAGACCACCGGTGCAGTGTCGTCGCGGGTTTCCTGCGGCGGCGAATCCGCGGCTGTCGAACGGGCACCAGCGACCGCATCGGTCACCGCGTTCGCCAGGGAAGCCGCCATGTCCTGCATCGCACCGTCTTTGGCCGTCCCCGCATTTGCCTCCGCCGCGCGGCTGTGCGGCTCGACACTGATGGTGACTTCCGTGCCGTAATACTGGCGGCGGAACTCCCGGGGAAAATGGCGGAAACGCAGCTCCTCACGGTAGATGTAAGCCAGCACTTTCACCACGGTCAGCGTGCCCACAATCGCCAGCAGCAGCAGGCCGAGGCTGATCAGATCCCGATGAAAGATCACGAAAGCCAGGGCACTGCCCACAGCGGCGGGGTGCATGGCGTCCAAGAGCTGCATCCCGCAGACCGACAGCGTCACCGCCATCAGACACAGAACCGGCAGCGGCAGCGAGTTGCCGGATGTCAGCGGAAACAGCACCACGCAGATCACTGCTGAGACCAGATAGGCCAGTATGATGGACCGCAGGCTGTTGGATCTTGCCACGGGAGCCAGCACCACGGAAGCCGCCGAGGACCCCAGGCAGGCAAACAGCAGCAGCTGCTGATCGCCGTGTTCCTCATTTCCGAACACGGCCGCTGCCC
Organism: Planctomycetaceae bacterium; assembly: GCA_020426545.1. Lineage (GTDB taxonomy): Bacteria > Planctomycetota > Planctomycetia > Planctomycetales > Planctomycetaceae > JAGQPV01. The sequence continues at coordinate 6,181 of JAGQPV010000161.1, read as the reverse complement.
AGGCAATCAGACCGACGGCCAGGCCGGCGATCAGGCCGTTGATCCACGCCGACGCCCAGCGGTTCGATCGCTCGATGCGAAAGAACTCCTGTTCGATCCGGTCGGCCAGTTGCGCCATTTCTTCACGGAAAGCATGCAGCATGGCAGATCAGTTCAATCCCGCCTGAAAATCAGAGTCCTCAGCCTGAAAGATGCAGCGGCCGGCACACGACAGACTTCGCACCGGCTGACTGCAGCGCATGGGACGACCCCGATTTCCCGCATCGGAAAATCAGGGTCGCTGACGACTGCGCCGGATTGGCTCCGGCGACGGCGTTCGGTCATTCCTCCGGAATTAGAAGACGTCCACGATGAAGCTGTTACCGCTGTAGTATGGACGGGACGACGGAGCGACGTTGTGCCAGTCTGGATAATAGACGGGAATCCGCCGTTCCACCGATTTCCGGAGGGACATGCTGTGGAACGTCGTCTGCGGCTGGAAGTTTTCGGGGTAGTCCACCTGCGGGTGGTCGTCCCGCTGCCAGCCCACAGGCTGGCCATTTCCGGCAGCTTCTGCCGAGCCGGTCCGCAGGCCGCCAGTCATTGCAGCCGCTGCAGCGACCAGCAGGACAGTAAGCAGCCGACGGGTCAGCATCAACCGTGCTCCAGTACTGGTGATTCTTCGGCCCGGGGCTCTGCGTGGTTTCGGCTGTTAAGCATTCCTGCAGAGCAGCGGCATGGCCGCATCCCGGACCGGCGTCTTCCGGTTGTACTCTCCCTGCCACGGCTGCTGTCGCCAGCCACCTTTCGGATCGTCTCTCAGAAGACGTCCAGGATGAAGTGGTTGCCCTTATGGTACGGCCGGGGCGACGGATAGAAGTTGTGCCAGTCCTTGTTGTAGACCGGAATCCGACGATCCGCGGGGTAGCGGTGGTACATGTTGTCGTACGTCGTCTGCGGCTGGAAGTTGTGGGGATAGTACACGTAGGGGTAGTAGTAGTACCGCTGCCAGTCGGAGGGCTGCCCTTCACCGGCAGCTTCTGCAGAGCCGGTCAGCAGGCCGGGGGTAACCGCAGCCGCAGCAGCGACCAGCATGACAGCAAGAAGGCGACGTGTCAGCATGAACCATGCTCCTGTTCAGGTGATTCTTCGGCCCGGGAATTCTACGTCGTTTGCGCAGATTTTCGCTTTTGCAGAGTAACGGCACTGCAGCATCCCGGACCGGTGTCATCCGGTTGTGTTCTCGCTGCATCTGCTCTGTCGGCAGCCGCCATCCGGCGACACGCTTCAGACCGGCCGGAAGCCCTCTGGTGCAGCATGGACTGCGAGCCTGCTGACCCTGGTGAAGGCGGAAACCGGTCTGTGTTTTCATCGGTCCTGGCAGCTTCCCGGCATCAGGAAACTTCGTCATAATCGGTACAGCCCCTGCGGCCCGACTCGCAGCATCTGTCATTTCCGCTGCCGCGCCGCCGGCATGGGGCCGCCCGCACAACCAGCTGCGGTGTGGCCTCGGCAGGAATTCGCGGGTACGATAGACCCGGTCGCCAGATTTTCAGTCTCTGCCACTGTGCCAGTGAACGGGACCGTCCGCCGGGCGGATTTCGGGTGCGGTCGGGCCAGCGGTTTTCACCTGCTGAAGCCCGGGTGAGCCTGCGGGGCATAGTCCCTCACCAGCTCTGGTCCGGCAGGATCCCGGCGACAGCGACATTGCTTCTGGCTGCTCCCCGGACAGCCACCGCGGGCCGGCAGATTCCACGTTTTGTTCTGGCCAGAGTTCAGTCCCTGGCCCCGGTGCCGCACTGTGACTTCAGACATTTCAGGAGATCAGGTCGTGAAGAATGAACAACAGGGAATGCAGATGTTCTGGCTCGTTGCTGGTCTGGCAGGCGGACTGTGCATCGCCTCCTTATGGCCGGGCGAACCAGCTCAGGCTGTCGCCACCGACCGCAGCAGCAAGTTCGCACTGGCCACCTCCGAAGTCTCATTCGCCGGAACCAGCGAAGCCGTGTTCGCTCTCGACTTTCTGACGGGGCGGCTCACCGGTGGCATTCTGAATAACAGAAGCGGCAAGTTCACCCACGCTTACTACCGCAATGTCGCCGCTGATTTTCAGCTCGACCCGAAGATCGACCCCACGTATGCGATCGTCACCGGGCGGTGCCAGCTGCCAGGTGCCCGGGGAGTGACTCCGGCCCAGGGAGTGGTTTACGTGGCGGAGCTGACATCGGGCAAGGTGGCGGCTTACGTGTTCCCCTACAAGGAATCGAACCGGCCTCTGCCGCCGGCTGAAATGACACCGACCGACTTCTTCACCTTCCGTGAAGCCGTCAACTGAAAGGCAGACTGCCGAGGAAGTTCCCATTCCGCATTTCGGGGAAAGGCCCGCCCGATGTCGCCACAGTCTCGTCGTACATTTCTCGCTGCTGCCGCCTATGCTGCGGGTTCCGCCGCCATCGGACGTGCGGCCAGTTCGCCGAACGAGAAGGTGGGCGTGGCGGTGCTGGGCTGTGGCCGCGGAAGCGGGCTGGCTCTGCAGTTCAGCCGGGCCACGCACAGTCAGGTCGTGACGATCTGCGATGTCGACGAGAACCGCAGTGGCCGGCTGTGCGACCGCATCGAGGCGGAAACGGGCCGTCGTCCTCAGGCGGAGCAGGATTTTCGCCGTCTGCTGGAACGACCGGATATCGACGCGCTGGTGGTCGCCACTCCCGACCACTGGCACGCCCCGGTGACGATTCATGCCTGCCTGGCCGGGAAGGATGTGTACGTCGAAAAGCCGTGCTCACACAACCTGGCCGAGGGCCGGCTGGCGGTGCAGGCCGCCAGGAAGCATCAGCGGATTGTGCAGCACGGCACCCAGCTGCGGGCGGCTCCGCATTATGCCGATGCCTGGCAACGGATTCGCGCGGGGATTCTCGGCAAGCCGCTGATGGTGAAAGCGATCAACAATCAGCGGCGAAGACGTGTCCCTCACCGTCCCGATGAACCCGTGCCGGCCGGAGTGAACTACGATCTGTGGCTGGGGCCGGCGCCGGCGAAGCCGTTCAACCAGGGCCGGTTTCATGGCAGCTGGCACTGGATGTGGGACTACGGTACCGGAGACATGGGCAACGACGGAGTGCATCAGGTCGATCTCGGCCGCTGGGCGCTCGATCTCAAAGCACCGAACGCCGTCTCCTGCAGCGGTGCCAAACTGGGGTCAAAGGGCGATGCCCAGGAAACGCCCGATACGCTGGTTGTCACGTGGGAATACGACGACCTGCTGTTTGTGTACGAACAGCGGGACTTCACTCCCTACCGCATGCCGGGCCACCGGCACGACAACGACAATATCATCTTCGGCGATGGCGGGTATATGATCATCGACCGCGACGGGTATCAGGTGTATTACCCGAATGAGAAGGGCCGCTCGTTCTACGAGAAGTGGACCGACCCGCTGACGCACTATCAGAACTTCATCGACTGTGTCCGCAGCCGGAAGCAGGAAGAGCTGATCGCCGACATCGAGGAAGGCCATTATTCGTCGATGCTGTGCCACCTGGGCAACATTGCCTACCGCACCGGCCGCCGGCTGGAGTTCGACGGAGAGACCGAAACCTTCCCCGCGGACAGCGAAGCCAATGCCCTGCTGGGCCGCGAATACCGGGCCGGTTACGAGCTGCCGTCGATCTGAGGACGCCTCACAGGCAGGTGCCCCGGGGCAAGGTAACGACGGAAAACAACCTCAGTATGTCCGTGTGCCATGCCCACGCTTGTGTGGGCATGTCTTTCGCGTGACCGAAGCCAGAGCAGGCCTGTCCCGCGTCGCGGCGATGGGCCTGACTCACGGGAACCGGTAGATCCAGGTGCAGGGCCGCAGAAGCACGGTGACCACATGCCGGAAGAAGCACTGCTCCACGTTCTGCGATGCAAAGCGCACCCCAACCGCATCCGGGCATATAAACTCCTGCTCGACGGCCGGGAAATCGGTGTGGTGCGGAACGGGCAGTTATTTGAAGCCACGATTCCCCCGGGTGAGCATGTTCTCATCGCCAAAGTGGACTGGGCACGGAGCCGGCCGCTGTCATTCCAGTGCACTGCGGGCGAGCGTGTTTCCATCCGCTGCGAGACGAGTGCTGACCCGGTGGCCATTCTGAAGGCCGGCTTCGGCCTGCCGGGCGATCACCTGAGGTTGTCCCTGCGGAGTCAGGAAAACCTGGAGCCGGACGAGGCGGAACAGTCTGCTCACAAGGCGATTCGAAAGCGCCAGCTGCTGCGGGGGCTGGCCTGGGCCATCGGTTGCTTCATCGTCGGCGGGCTGACGGCCGCAGCGCTGGAAGGCGCCGACACTCCCCGGCGGGTCACCACCGCCCGTCAGGAACTGGCCGGTCAGCTGACCGGGTTCATTGCTGTTGTGGGTGGCAGCTGGATTGCCTTTCGCAGGCCATGAAACGAGTCGCCTTCCGATTCGGGCAGTCTCCGCCAGAATGAGCCGGGCCGGGCCGCCCTCACGCACAGATGAGAAGGGCTTTCGTGTCCAGAGAACTGCAGGTGATTGCACCGTCCGGGTACGATCCGGCTATTGCCCCCTGGATCTGGGCGATGGAGGAAGCCCGTCGACGGACGCTGGCTCTGGTCAGCGGCCTCGACCAGCGGACGCTGGACTGGCAGGGGCCGGATGGTCTGGAGAATGCCATCGGGTCGCTGCTGTATCACATCGCCCTGGTGGAAATGTCGTGGCTGTTCCTCGACGTGCAGCTGCAGGAATTTCCCGCGGAGGTGAAAGCCGACTTCCCGTATGAGATGGCGACCGGGGGCCGCGTGACGCCGGTGCGGAATGTCCCGCTCGCCGTGCATCTGAACCGCCTGAGCCGCAGCCGGGAAGTCTTCCTCAACGCATTTCGCGGCATGCCGGTAGAGGAGTGGCACCGGCTGCGGACACCTGATGCAACCCCGTACTCCGTGACTCCGGCCTGGGCCATGTTCCACCTGCTGGAGCATGAAGCCGGGCACGCGGCTCAGATCAGTGCACTGAAAACCCGGGCTGCCAGGCACTTCGGGGACTGAAATGTCGAGGCCGGCCAGCACTGCATTGAGGCCCGGGCCCCCAGGCGATCACAATTCCTGCATGAAAGGAAGACAGGTGAGTGCCAGTCTCGGCCCCGCGGAGATATCGACCGCTAATTGGCAAACCACGCCCTTGATCCCTCAGAGTGTCCCCCCCGGAATGCCTGACGAGGTGTAAGGCTGCTCTCCTGAAGATGGCCGGCACAGCCGGCCCTACTCGAAGATGAAGCTGGCAGGGGAGAAGATGAGGCCCCGGGCAGCCTGCTCGCGAGCCAGTTCAGGCAGACCGCTCGGCAGCGGTATGAGCGGCCGTGGACATGTCCTTTGCGTACCGGCCAATCTCGGCCAGCATCTGCTCCTTATTGCCCGTTCCATCCGCCAGCTGCTCGAACATCCGCACGATGGCCGAACCGACGATGGCTCCCTGAGCGGCCCCGCGGAGCAGATCCAGCTGGGCCGGCTGCGAAATGCCGAAGCCCACGGCCAGCGGCAGGTCGGTCTGCGAACGCAGGTGTTCCAGCTGGGTTCTCAGTTCCGGCGGCAGTTCGTCCCGCACCCCCGTGGTGCCGGCGACAGAGATGCAGTACAGAAACCCGCTGGCTGAATTCAGAATGCGGGTGGTCCGGGCATCGGTCGTGGTGGGGGCGACCAGCTGAATCAGATCCAGCCCGTGCGACTGCAGCAGCTGGTAGGCTTCGGTGGCTTCGTCGCCAGGCAAATCGGGAATGATCAGCCCGGAAAAGCCGGCGCGGGCAGCTTCCGCCGCAAATTTTTCGGGCCCGGTGCGGAACACGATCGCCCAGGCCACCATCGCTACCAGCGGGGGCAGGCTGTCGGTCTCCAGCTCGCCGACCGTGGCGAAGATATCCCGCACCTTCAGGTGATGATCGAGCGCCCGGGTATACGAAGCCTGAATCACCGGTCCGTCGGCGATCGGATCGCTGTAGGGAAAGCCCAGCTCGATCAGATCGACGCCCGATTCCGCCAGTGTGCGAATCACGGCTGCAGTGGTCTGCATATCCGGGTCGCCACAGGTAATGAACGGCATGAAAGCCATCTGCCCGGAGGCAGACAGCTGCTCGAAGGTGGCGGAAATACGCGACGGCTGAGACACGGAGGACTGGTCCTTAACGGGACGGTTTATACAGTGGGAAAT
>JAGQPV010000160.1 GCA_020426545.1 Planctomycetaceae bacterium | reverse complement strand
CGATCTCGATTCCGGCGGCAGCCGGGGGGAACGCCGCGAACTGCAGCGGGAACTGGCCAGCTGGGCCCGGGAGCAGCTCAACGGCTGGCAGCCGGATGCGGCCGCGGGTTCGCGGGGCGAGGAAAGTGAAGCCGATCTGCCGGTGACGGTCATCGAACCGGTGCCTTATCATGCCGGCGACCGGGAGGCCGGCGGTTCAGGTTTTGACGGGGCAGATGCCGCGGCGACAGACGGTGCGGTGGCGGACGGCGTGGAACAGGACGGGCCGGGAACGACCGGCGACCCCGGCCAGCCGCCAGCAGATGGAGTCATGATCCGGACGGGCGGAACGGGACATGAATCCGCCGATTCCCCCGCGAGAACCCCGCGAGTGATGCAGATCCACGACTGTTACCTGGTGATGGAAACCGACGAGGGGCTGACGGTCATCGACCAGCACGCCCTGCACGAACGCATTCTGTACGAGCAGCTGCGGCAGCGGGTGCTGGAAGGCGCAGTCGAGACGCAGCGGCTGCTGCTGCCGATTACCGTCGAACTCAGCAGCGGGGAAGCGGCCGCTCTGACGGAACACCAGGACATTCTGAACCAGCTGGGGTTCACGATTGAGCCATTCGGCGGGCAGACGGTGCTGATCACCGGTTATCCGTCGATGCTCCGCACGGCCGATCATATGGCGCTGGTGCGGGACCTGGCGGAACGTCTGCTGGAGGCGGGTGCGAGGCCCGGCCGGCGTGATATACTCGACAGCCTGCTGCACATGATGTCGTGCAAAGCAGCGATCAAATCGGGGCAGCGGCTCAGTCCGGAAGAAATGCAGAGTCTGCTGGCCTCCCGGCACATGTGTGCCGATTCCCACCACTGCCCGCACGGCCGGCCCACTGCCCTGTCGCTGACCCGCGACGAACTGGACCGTCAGTTCGGCCGACTGGGCTGACAGGCTTCCCGGCCCCCTGCCCCCTGCCCTCCAGTGAGACCATAAGGCCCGTGGCCCGGATGACCACGGTAGAGATTGAAAGCCACCTGCTGATGATCTGCGTGAGTATCGGTCGAACCCGGCATAAGATGGTGGTCGCCGAGCATCGGGCGCTGGCGGATCGCGGCGCGGAGCTGGTCGAACTGCGGCTGGACTGGCTGTCCCGTCAGCCGGATCTGGGCCGCCTGCTGGGAGACCGCCCCACCCCCTGCGTGGTCACCTGCCGTCGCCGTTCCGACCGGGGCCGCTGGGCCGGTACCGAGAACCAGCGGCTGGCGCTGCTGCGGGCGGCGATTGTGGCCGGGGCGGAGTATGTCGATCTGGAAGACGACATCGCCGGTGGAATTCCCCGCTACGGCTCGACGAAACGCATCGTCAGTCATCACAATTTCGATGAGACTCCAGAGAACCTGGAAGAGATTCATTCCCAGCTGACACAGTACGATCCCGACCTGGTGAAGCTGGTCACCATGGCCAATTCGCCGGGCGACATGGTGCGGATGCTGCGACTGGTGGAATCGGCCAGCGTGCCGACTATCGGCTTCTGCATGGGCGAACTGGGAGTTCCCAGTCGGATTCTGTGCGGCAAGTTCGGTTCGCCTTTCACGTACGCCACCTTCAGCGGCGAGCGGGAACTGGCTCCGGGGCAGATTCCCTTTGAAGTCATGCGGGATGTGTACCGCTACGATCAGATCGGCCCCGAGACCTGCGTGTTCGGCGTGCTGGGCGATCCCATCGCTCACAGCCTCAGTCCGCTGATTCATAACGCGGCCTTTGCCAGCCTGGGCATGGACAGCGTGTATCTCCCGCTGCGGGTGCCGCGGAACCAGCTGGAAACCACGTTGCGGGATTTCGAGTGGCTGGGGATCGATGGTTACAGCGTGACCATTCCCCACAAGCAGGGCGTGCTGGAATTTGCCGGCCAGAAAGAGGAAATGGCGACCCGCATCGGCGCGGCGAATACCCTGGTTCGGCAGGGCGACGGGCAGTGGCTGGCTTCCAATACCGACTATCAGGCGGCGCTGGAGGCATTGCAGGAGGCCCTGCGGACAATGCCTGGCGGCAGCGATGATCTGGCGGGTCGCAAGGTGCTGCTGCTGGGTTCCGGCGGGGCCGCCCGGGCGATTGCCATGGCGATGGTGCAGCGACAGGCCGCCGTGACGATTGCCAGCCGCACGCACAGTCATGCGGTCAAACTGTCGGAGGAACTGGGCTGCCAGCAGATCCAGTGGGAAAACCGGGGTACGGTCTTCAGCGAAATTCTGATCAACTGCACTCCCGTGGGCATGCACCCGGAGGTCGATGAGACCCCCTTCGCCGAGAACTGGCTGCGGGAGGGCATGGTCGTGTTCGACACGGTGTACAACCCGGAGAACACGCTGCTGCTGAAGCAGGCCCGCGAGCGCAGCTGTGTGACAGTCAGCGGGATCGAAATGTTTGTCCGTCAGGCGGCGCTGCAGTTTGAACGGTTCACCGGGCAGGAACCACCGGAAGAGCTGATGCGGGACACCGTCCGCCGGGGGATTTCAGCCGTCCGCCGTTAAGCCTCTGTCCGGTGGAGCAGTTGAACCGGACTGGTGGCCGGTTAGGATGGTCCTGGACTGAGCAATGTCTCCGGGGTGGTCTACCCGATTCCTGTATCTGCGCTGCGGCGGAAGTGCCTGTGCAGTCCTGTAGGTCAGGCTGTGCCTGACGTCTTTCCCTGAAACCGTGCACTCAGGCAGTGGACCATTCCGCCGGGTGCGTCAGGCGGCGCGGCGCAGTCCGGTTCCCGCGGCAGGCATTTCCGGCAGATTGAGCATCTGCTGAATGGTGCCGGTGACCGGCATGGCTTCAAAGCAGCCATCAGCACGGGAAATCAGCATCGGCACGGGCGAAGTGGGGCCCAGCATGGTGGAAACGATCCGCCCGTCGACTCTGGCTCCTGGAACCATCGTCAGCCGGAAGCGACGGAACATGGCCGGCACCACGGTCTTCAGAATCACCATCGACAGGGCCGCCCCGAGGCACATCCGCGGGCCGGCGCCAAACGGCAGGAAGGCATACGGAGAAGGAGAAATCTCCAGCCAGCGGTCCGGCTGGAAATTCTTCGGCTCGGGGAACAGCTCGGGCATGCGGTGCGTAATGTACTGACTGAACACCACCGGAGTTCCCCGCCGCAGGTTCAGCGGTCCGAGGGTCACCGAGGTATCGCACAGCCGCTGGGAATATCCCGAAGCCGGCAGAACCCGCATACTCTCTTTCAGCACCCGCTCAATCAGCGGCATGCGGGCGGCTTCTTCCATCGTGGGAAGTTCACCAGCCATCTGCTCGTGAATTTCCGCATCGACTTCACGCATGACCGAAGGATGCTGGGCCAGCAGAAACAGAGTCCAGGCCAGCGTATGGGCGGTGGTCATATGAGCCGCACCAAACAGCAGGGCCACATGGCCAATCAGCTCGTCTTCGTCAATCGCCTGATGTTCATCGTGGGCCTGAATCAGGAGCGACAGAACATCCTGGCCGCCGGCTCCCGCCTGCCGTCGAAAGTTGATCAGCTCCCGCACCTTGAGTTCCAGCTGCTCCGCCAGAGACAGCAGTTCATCGTATCGTTCAGTGAACGCCGTATCTGACAGAATGGCCCCCATGCCGACCACATGGTTCAGCTCAACCCAGCTGTGCAGCATCTCGCCGACTTCGCAGGCCAGCTCGGGCACATCGAGACCGAACAGAATCGCACTGGTGACCCGCAGCATGAACTGCGTCATCTCCTGGTGCATATCCCGCACCTGCCCGGGTTTCCATTCATTCAGCAGATCGAGCGTCAGCCGGTGGGTGGCTTCCTGATAGCCGGAAATCGCCCGCCGCTGGAACGGCTGCATCACGATGCGGCGGTGTTCGCGGTGTTCTTCCCCGTTCATGCTCAGCAGGCCACAGGTCAGCCGGCGCTGGGCCGAACGACGGGGACCGCGGATGGAGAAGAACCGGGAGTGGAAAGTCTGCGTGTCGGTCAGCACGCGCTGGTTCCACTCGGGGCCGAAGACGAACACAATCTGCTGGCTGCCGTCTTTCAGTGACGCCAGATTTCCGTGCGTCTGCTGCAGCTGTTCCATACAGGCACCCGGGTCTGCGGGAAAATCCAGCAGACTTCCGTGTGTCACCGGCAGCATGGAACGGGACTGCACAACTGGTCCCGTGGGGCGTGCGTTCTTCATGCGTCCGTTTCAACTGTTCCCGCTCTGTGCCGCATGCATTGCTGCTGTGGAGACAGAGCAGTTTGAACGGCGATTCTCAGCTGCCTGACGGTGGCTGCGGGTCAGGGCTGCAGTCAGATGGTTTCTGTGGGGCTGGTCCGACTCAGGCGGTGAACCACATTCACCAGCGGATGAGCTGGTCCCGGAAGATGCCTGAACAGAGAACTGCCCGGCCATCCACCAGATGCAGGAGGTAACCCGTGCCTGATGACCACCTGCCCCGGATACTCGATCTGCGAATTCATCGTCAATGGCAACCTCGTCAGAACGGGATCGGCTGAGCAGGCCGCAATATCATCCCCAACCTCCCAGCCACCCGTTTCTTACAGGTCTTTCACCCGGCCGCCTTCAGGAATTCTCCCGACCTGTCTCCCATAACCTGTTATTACGCTACGATATGCCACTTCCGAGGCGTGGCAAAGAAGCCGGTCCTGTGGTCGTGAAAAGCCGGTCCGCATGGATTCGCTGATTCTCCGCGACACCCGCTCCCCGCTTCGACTGAGGAAAAGCGTACACTATCCGGTTCCTCATCCCGCGAGCCATATCCCCCTATTCGCACCTCCCCTTCGCCCAACTCATCCACTCCACTCAACGCAACTCACGCATTCGCCTCATTCCCTGCATTCCTGCATTCACCGACCGGGCCCCTCCATCAGCTGCTGCCAGACCTCATCCCATCCCGGTTTGAACGTATTCCCTCGACCAGAGCGAGGTCGAAGCCCCGACTCTCACAGCTGTCGGATCCCGCCCGAAGTGCCGCCGGCAGCTCCAGCCGGGCGCCTCGCCTGCCGCGGAAACGCGGGATGGGAACTTCAGGAAGACAGCATTCGTCAAAGTCACTACAATCAGCGCAACTTCAGCTGTGACCGTCTCAGGGAAGACCTCTGAAGTTCGATTCATCGGCCGGCGAGGGGATTTGCCCTGCCGGTTTTCATTCCGAACAATAGTGGTCCTCCTTCCGGAGCAGCCACCCGGATCAGGCGCACCCTGCAGGCGAATTCCAGAGGCAGCGGCGCTGTCCCCGGGGTCTCCAGCTGCGGTCATTCCGGATGTCTCATACGGAATACCTGACATCACAATGAAACAGCAGCCAGTCAAAGTGAACTGAAACCCACAGCAACCTGCAGACATTCAGAAGCACCGGGCAGGCAGCTGGCCGGTGTCACAGTGACCAGGGCGGGCCACCGCCAGTGAACTTTTTCGCCGTGGATTCGTTTTCCCTGTGAATCCGTTTCGTGGTGACGACTGCTCACGTGAAAGGCCCGGTCCATGGCGGCTGCCAGAATCGGCCAGAGCGGAATCGGAAGTTCCGGATCAGCCAGCCTGAGCATCCTGCCTGACCACATTGGACGGTCAGACCATGAATCCTGGTCCACAACGAGAAGCCTCCGCACGTCAGCAGTGCTGTCTGTGGCCAGGATTTCCGGATAGTCACTGACAGATCACAAGAACCAGGGTCAGAGACCCGCACGAGGCCGGAACCTCCGGACACCTTCATGGAACTCCTCGAAAAAATCGGCGAATCGTTCAACTCCTTCACAGCGGGCATCGAACGCGGCCTGACAAAAGTGTTCGGTTCATCGAACGAACGCCGCATTCGCCAGTTTGGCTATACCCGGGACCGCCAGGGGGCCTCCCAGGTCCTGCCGGGATCAAAGCTCGACCGCATCAACAGTCTCGAAGCCGAGTTCGAGAAGCTGTCGAACGAAGAGCTGAAGCAGATGACTGCCCGCTTTCGCGAGCGGCTGAGCAAGGGCGAAACCCTCGACGACCTGCTGCCGGAGGCCTTTGCCACCGTGCGGGAAGGCGGCCGGCGTTTCCTCAAAATGCGGCACTACGATGTGCAGATGGTCGGCGGTTACTTTCTGCATCAGGGCATGATTGCGGAAATGGTCACCGGTGAAGGAAAAACGCTGGTGGCCACGTTGCCCGCCTACCTGAATGCACTGGCGGGTAAAGTCCATCAGATTACGGTGAACGATTATCTGGCGCTCCGCGATATGGAATGGATGGGCCCGCTGTATATGGGCCTCGGGCTGACGGTCGGCGCAATTCAGTCCAACATGAGTGCGGAGAATCGCCGCAAGGCTTATGCCTGCGACATCACCTACGGAACGAATAACGAATTCGGCTTCGACTACCTCCGCGACAACATGAAGCCCACGAAGGAACTGCAGGCGCAAGGGCCCCTGGATTTCGCCCTGATCGACGAAATTGACAACATCCTGATCGATGAGGCCCGGACCCCGCTGATTATCTCCGGGCCGGCTCATGATGATGTCACCAAGTATGCCCGGGCCGATCGTATCGCCCGCATGCTGAAGAAGGGTGAGCACTTCGAGGTCAAGGAGAAAGAACATCTCTGCCCGCTGACGGAAGAGGGCGTTCGCTTCGCCGAAGAACAGGCGGGCGTCGAGAGTTTCTATACGGTGGGCAATATGGAGTGGCCCCACCTGATTGATAACTCGCTGCGGGCCCACCACCTGTATACCCGCGATGTCAACTATGTCGTCCAGGGGCAGCGCGGTCAGGAAGAGATCGTCATCGTCGATGAATTCACGGGACGTCTGATGACGGGCCGGCAGTGGGGCGACGGGCTGCACCAGGCCGTCGAAGCCAAGGAAGGCGTGCCGATCAAGGCGGAGAACCAGACCCTCGCCACCATCACCCTGCAGAACTATTTCAAGCTGTATCGCAAGCTGGCGGGCATGACGGGTACCGCCATGACCGAAGCGTCCGAGTTCTGGAAAATCTACAAACTCGACGTGGTCAGCATTCCCACCAACCGGCCGATGTCCCGCATCAACGCCCCTGATGTGATTTACATGACCGCCGAGGAAAAGTGGGATGCGGTCGTCGAGGAAATCCGCGAAGTTCACGAGACCGGCCGCCCCGTGCTGGTCGGTACCGTTTCCATCGAAACATCAGAACTGCTCAGCCGGAAGCTGAATAAATACGGTGTAAAGCACGATGTGCTGAATGCCAAGCACCACGAGCGGGAAGCGGAAATTATCGCTCAGGCCGGGCGGAAAGACGCGGTGACCATTGCCACCAACATGGCCGGCCGTGGTACCGATATTATTCTGGGTGGTAACCCGGAACACATGGCCTGGGAAGAGGTCCTCAGCCGGAAGTATTCCTCGCGGCTGGAAGTTTCCAAGCAGGAATGGGACGACACCACCCGCGAAATCGCCCGCCGGGAAGGCATGGATTCCGAAGGCCGCGTGGTGGCCGAACTGGGCGGTCTGCACGTCATCGGCACGGAACGGCACGACTCCCGCCGGATCGACCTGCAGCTGCGTGGTCGTGCGGGACGTCAGGGAGATCCCGGTTCCAGCCGCTTCTTCCTGTCGCTGGAAGACAAGCTGATGCGGGTCTTCGCGGGCGACTGGGTCAAATCGATGCTGACCCGTCTCGGCATGCAGAAGGGCGAAGCCATCGAAAGCGGTATGGTGACCCGCCGCATCGAAGCCGCCCAGAAGAAGGTGGAAGAAACCCACTTCGATCAGCGGAAGCACCTGCTCGAGTATGACGAAGTGATGGACGACCAGCGGAAGCGGGTCTACTCCTACCGTCAGGAAATTCTCGACGGCGCCTACTGCCGCAAACTGATTCAGGGCATGATCGAAACCCAGGTGGCTCACTGGGTACCGGGCTTCCTGGCCAGCGGCTACCGGAACGAATCCGTCGCCGCGTGGGCCGGGCAGCGGTTCGGCGTGGAAATCACGCCGACCTACATCGACGGGATGACCCGCGAACAGCTGGAGCAGTACCTGCGTGACCAGTGCGAAGAACACGCGGGCGAACTGATCGAAGAACAGCTGGAAGAGAATCTGCCGGCCAGCGTGGAAAACGAACGGGACTGGAACTGGCAGGCCCTGTCGGTGTGGGCCAATGCCCGCTACGGACTGAAGACCACCGACCGCGAACTGAAGAAATGTGGTCGTGAGGAAGTCGGCCCGCACCTGAACCGTCTGGCTCTGGAAGCCATCAGCAGGTACGACTTTTCCGATCTCGATATTCTGCTGGACCCGCAGTTCCCCGAACGGCAGCTGTGCGGCTGGCTGCAGCAGCAGTTCACCCTCGAAACCGACCCCACCACTTTCCAGGGACTGCCGGCGGATGAAGCCATCAGCCTGATCGGTACGAAGCTGGAAGAGCTGTATCGTCTGAAGGAAGTTCAGTTCCCGGTGGCGGTCGGTCTGAACCGCTTCATGAACGATGCGGGTGGCAGCGCGGCCGGTTCCGGTTCAGCGCGGGTTGAACTGATTAACTGGGCCAGCGACCGCTTCGGCCGACAGATCGACCAGGAGGCCTTCCGGGGCCAGTCGCGGGCGGAAATTGAAGCCGAGCTGAATACCTACAGCCGGGCCTGCCTGCCGGAAGCGGATGTGGCCGCCCGGATCGACGAAACGCTCGACCAGATCTGGCCGGATTTGTCGGAAGCCGAAGCCGGCCAGTCCAACGGGGATGCCCGCAAAGGCCCCGTGTATCTGCAGCAGGCCACGCCCGAGCTGGCCACCCGGCTTTCCGACTGGACCCGCAACGACCTGAAGTGCGAAGTCAGCGCAGACGACCTGACCGGACTTTCCCGCACCGCGGCGAAGCAGCTGATTCACTCCGCCTGGGACCGGCGATATCGGCCGGAACTCAGCCATGCGGAGCGGGCTCTGCTGCTGGAAATACTGGATGTCGCCTGGAAAGAGCATCTGTACTACATGGATCAGCTGCGGGACGGCATTAACCTTGTGGGTTATGCTCAGAAAGATCCGAAAGTGGAATACAAGCGGGAAGGCCGCAAGGCATTCCAGCAGATGTGGAACCGGGTGGCCGAGCAGGTTTCCGGCGCCATCTTCCGGATGGACAAGGAAAGCCCGGAGTTTGTTGGTTCGCTGTGGCAGATTACCGGCACCCGGCACGACGCCGTGAATGCGGGGGGCGACTTCCCCGACGAAGTGCAGGAATCCTCCGGCAGCAACGACAGAGACCCCGGGCAGGAACCGGCTGCGGTCGATCCCATTGTCAATTCCGTTCCCAAAGTGGGCCGCAACGATCTGTGCCCCTGCGGAAGCGGGAAAAAGTACAAAAAATGCCACGGCCAGGTCGGCTGAAGGAACATCCGACACAGTGATCCGGCTGCTGTCGGCCGGGCGGCAGAATTATTCTGCAGCAGACATGCCCCGACTGACGAAACGGCTGTGGTGTGAAGCGGCTGGGCTTTCCAGCAGTAAAGCCCGGATGCGCCTCCGGACAGTGGAATCATCAGATCACGTCTCAAACTCGAAGTGAAGGAACGGGAACGGATGCCCGGTCTGGCCTGGCTGCTTAACGGACTGTATGTGCTGCTGCTGACAGTCGTCAGCCCTGTGCTGCTGTATCGATCCATCACACAGGGCAAGTACCGCGACGGCTGGCGGGAAAAGCTGCTGGGGGAACTGCCCCGGCTGCCGAAGACCGCGGGAGCTCCCCATCGGCCGCGGCTGTGGTTTCACGCGGTCTCGGTGGGTGAAGTCCTGCAGCTGCAGCGACTGGTCGCCGAGATCCTGACACGGGAACCCGCGGCTGAGGTGGTCATTTCCACCACCACCAGTACGGGCCTGGCGGTGGCCCGGGAAAAGTTTCCTGCGCATACCGTGTGCTATTTCCCGCTGGATTTCTCCTGGGCTGTCAGGCGGGCCATCGCGTGCATTGCTCCCGATGCGATTCTACTGGTGGAACTGGAACTGTGGCCGAACTTTATTCTCGCGGCACGGGAAGCTGGCATTCCGCTGGGCCTGGTGAATGGCCGCATCGGCGAACGCAGCTTCCACGGTTACCGTCGGATCGCCCCCCTGATGAAACGACTGCTGGCCTGCTTTGATCTCCTGGCCATGCAGAACTGGACGTTCGCCAGCCGGCTGGAACGACTGGGCGCGGCGGAAGACCGGCTGGCGGTGACGGGCTCCATTAAATTCGACCATGTGGAAACCAGCCGCAGTACCCCCCGGACGACAGAACTCCGCACTGCCTTTCAGCTGGCCGATGGCGAGCCGGTCTTCATCGCCGGCAGCACTCAGGCCCCCGAGGAACAGTACGCGCTGGATACCTGGCTGGCCCTGCGGGAAGAATTCCCCCGCCTGCGGCTGATCCTCGTACCCCGGCATAAGGAACGATTCGAGGAAGTAGCCCGCATGGTGCTGCAGCACGGCCTGCCCCTGCTGCGCCGCACAGCAACACTGCAGATCGGCAACGGCGTTGAAGCCCCCAGTTCACCCGACCTGGCCGGCAGCCCGCCGGTCCTGCTGCTCGATACGCTGGGCGAGCTGTCCGCCTGCTGGGGACTGGCCGATGTGG
>JAGQPV010000015.1 GCA_020426545.1 Planctomycetaceae bacterium | reverse complement strand
TTCCTGGAGGACCGTTATGCCGCATCGTCAGCGGTCGAAACGGCCCGGATGCACCGGGAATCCTACGAGGCGGCCCGTCGTTTGAAATCGGCCCGCGAGGTATTCGATATCGATGCGGAATGGGAGAAGAACCGCGACCTGTACGGCGACAGCGGTTTCGGCAAGCGGTGTCTGATGGCCCGCCGACTGATTGAAGCTGGCGTGCCCTTTGTCGAGGTCGGCCAGTCGAGCTACGACTCGCACGCCGACAACTTCATGTGGCACCGGGGCCTGCTGCCACCCATGCAGCATGCCTGGGCCGGCCTGCTGGAGGACCTCGATCAACGGGGCCTGCTGGAAGATACGCTGGTGGTGTGGATGGGCGAAATCGGCCGCACACCCCGCATCAACAACCGCTCCGGACGGGATCACTACGTCCGCAGCTGGAGCACCGCCCTGGCAGGCTGCGGCGTGAAGGGCGGCGTCGTGTACGGTGCCTCCGATCAGGACGGAGTCGACGTTCAGGATAATCCCGTGACCGAGGGCGATTTCTTCGCCACAGTGTATACGGCCCTGGGAATCGACCCCACCACCAGCAATTACACGGGGGTCCGGCCAATTCCGCTGGCTCAGTTCAATTCGAAAGTCATCTCAGACATCCTCGTCTGACGTCGGTCGACTTCTCCATCAGCTGCCTGGCTGAAGCACGCAGCGTTCTTTCCGGAACGACCACCATGCCCGAGTGGAATCCGAAATCTGCCCGTCTGCTGCGGCAGTTTGTCTTTGAAGGCGAATGGCCCACGTCGGTGGCATTCGCCCGGCAGGCCAGCCTCGTGGCTGCCGGCAATCGGCTGGGCGAGATCTTCGTCTGGGACCTGACACAGACTCCCCCGGCTGCCGAAGAAACCGCGGACAGCTCGCCCGCGCAGCAGCAGAAGAAGAAAGACGATGAATCTTCCGCTCCCGATCTGCCGCCCGTGCTGCGGTTGCAGGGGCATACCAACGCGATTTCCCGGCTGCTCGGTTCGCCGGACGGGCGGTATCTGTATTCATCCAGTTATGACCACACGGTCTGCATCTGGGATCTGGAAGCAGCACCCGCGGCGGGCGAATCGGTGATCCTCGACAGCCGCACGCGGGAAGAACAGGCCCGCCGGCTGCCGGAAAAGGAGCGGGATGCCTTCCTGAATGCTCCCGGACCTGTCGTCCCGGTGCTGCAGCCGCTGCGGGTGCTGCAGGGACATACGGACTGGGTCCATGGTCTGGCGCAAAGTGCCGATGGCACCCGCCTCTTCAGCGGAGATGCAGACTCCCGGGTGATTCAGTGGGAAGCAGCCACGGGCCGGCAGCTGTCGGCCTGGCAGGGCCACCCCTGGAACGGGGTGATTTCTCTGGCCTGCAGTCCTTCCGGGGATGACGTCCTCGCGTCGGAGTACGGTTACAAGCGGGATGATTTCGATATCCCCACGCCGGCTTTAAGGGTCTGGAGCACCGGCGATCCTCAGGTTCGCCTGGATCTGCTGCAGCTGCAGTTCCCCAAACTGAAAGCGGAGGAAACTTCCTACGGGGCAGCGTCCATCTGGCGGAAGTTTGTGGCGAACGGGCTGCTGGGGGCGACCTGTTCTCCCGATGGCCAGCTGCTGGCAGTCGGCCAGGGAGGCGAAACCTCCAAAGCTCAGGTGCATCTGTTCGAAGCGGAAAGCGGGAAGTTTCTTCGCTCGCTTGGCGAGCATGCAGCCGGCATCACCGATGTCCGGTTCTCTCCCGACAGCCGGCACGTTCTGTCCACCGGGCGGGATACCACTCTGCTGGTGTCCTCGGTGGAAGACGGTGCCGAGATCGTGCGGCTGGGCAAGTCGCGGGGTGGGCAGTTCAAGGACTGGTTCCACGCACTGGATCTGGCGCCCACCAGCCCTGCCGGTTCCGGGACTGCCGGAGCATACCGCCTGGCTGCGGCAGATATTGCCGGTCTGATCCACGTCTGGGAATGCAGCTGACTCCTGTCCGTCCAGCCCTGCCGGTCTTTGGCTGATCCCGGTGAGTGCCTCCTGCGCGGCGAATGGACTGCCCGCCCGGCACCATCGGTGTTCCCCGGTGAACGGGGGCAACGGAGCGGGTACCGGTATGTCCGTGCTCCAGGCTGCAGACGTACCGGCAGCCGATGCTGACGATCGCGTCATCATCACAATGCTGACGGGAGCCGACCCGTCCTGCCGACCGATAAAAACCTCACAGTCGGGGCTTTTGTCAGAATCCGCAGAATCGGTGTGATCCTCACAACCGTTCCAGGCGGTACTCGGCCCGGTCTTCGGTCAGTATGGGCAGCCCGGCAGTTCGCCGTCCTCAGGACGCTCCTGCCAGACTCTGCCCCGGAAGCAGGTGTGATGATGGATGCAGACGATCAGACTTTCCGATCCGTTCCGTGGCACGGAATTTCCTGGCCGACGCTGGCGACCGGGCTGATTGCGCTGGGACTGCTGCAGGGAAGCACCAGCGCCCAGACTGTCGCGGAATCCCGCATGGAACCGGCCACGCAGCTGGCCCGCATTATTCCGGACACCGCCGGGACTCCCGCTCCGCAGCCCGTCCCGAGATTCCTCATGCCCTCCGTGCGGACCGCGCAGTCTGCGGCCAGTTCCTCTGAATCCCTTCCGCCGCTGCCTCCAGCGGCTGACGATGTTCCCCCGGATTCGGCAGAATCAGCCGCCCGACTGGCGGAGCGGGTGCGGCAGCTGGAAGCCACTGTCCGTTCGCTGCAGCTGCAGCCTCCCGCACAGAACGTCCCTGTACCGAGCGCGGCAGAACCCGCCCCGGCCCCCTGGTCGCCCGGTGAGTCCGTCAGCAGTCTGCCGTCTGTCTGCGAATCCTGCGCATCGGATGCCAGAACCGATTTTCTCTGCACTCGCGAGGATGATAAGAAATACCCCTCTGTCAAAGTCGGTGGCTTCTTCCAGGTGGATGCCGCCTGGTTCTCGCAGGATGAAGTGAACCGTCGCACCGTGGGCGATATGGAAAACGGCGTCGGTTTCCGCCGGGCCCGTCTGCACGCGGCCGGCCATGTCGCCGAGAACGTCAGCTATCTGGTGGATATCGATTTCGGCCTGCCGGCACACCCGGGGTTTGCCGATGTGATCGGCACGCTGCACGAAGTGCCCCTGCTGGGCAATGTGCGGGTGGGATTCTGGCGGCAGCCGTTCGGCATCGATGCCCTGACCAGTGCCACCAACCTGACATTTGTGGAACGCAGCCTGCCGTTCATCATGGTGCCCTTCCGGCAGACGGGCATCGGCTTCTACGATCACGCGGAAGACGAGTCGATGACGTGGGCTGCCAGCGTGTTCCACACGCCCACGGATGCCTGGGGCGGCGGGATCGGCGAAGCGGGCGGCTACGGATTCGCCGGCCGGGTGACCTGGCTGCCGATGGACCGGGCCAGCGGAAAGCGGCTGGTTCACCTCGGAGCTGCCTGGTCGTACTTCGATCCGGCCAATGATACCGTCCGTTATGCCACACCCCCGGAAGTGTTCCTGTTCGCCGATCGACCGGGACCATTTCCCGATGAAGACCTGTCCCGCTCTCTGCCCCCGCAGGTAGATACCGGTCTGATTGCCACCCGCCAGGTCAATCTGGCCAGCCTGGAAGCCGCTGGTGTGATGGGGGCTGCTCACTGGCAGGCGGAGTACATGCTGGCGGGGGTGAACCGGGCCGGTGGAGACTCCGTCACCTTTCACGGCGGCTCCGTGCAGGCGGGACTGGTCCTCACCGGAGAAACCCGCAAGTACGACCGGCAGGCCGGCGTGCTGGCCCGCGTGGTGCCGGAAAACAACTTCAAGCCCGGCCACGGTGCGGGAGCCTGGGAACTGGCTGGCCGCTATTCCTTCCTCGACCTGACCGAGGGAGACATTCAGGGCGGTCGTCTGCAGGATGTGACTGTCGGACTGAACTGGTACCTCAACGGTTTCACCAAAGTTCAGTTCAACTGGATTCGTGGATCGCTGGATAACCCCACCACGGGCGACAGCAATGTGAACGTGTACGTCGCCCGGACTCAGGTGGATTTCTGAATCGGGCTTCTGTCTGATCGGCACGGGGCTGGCTGGCTGTCGCTTGCAAGTGCAGCCCGCCAGGCCGATATTCTCTGTTTATGTACGAACTGACCGCGGAGAATGTTGTCGCCTGGCTTCGTGAGACGGGGCATCTGGCTGCTGACGAACCGGCGACGGCCGAATGGCTGGCCTGGGGTGTGTCCAATGTGGTGCTGAGAATCACTCGGCCTGCCACCGACGACATCGTGCTCAAGCAGTCGCGAGCCCGGTTGAGGACGGAAGTCGAGTGGATCAGCCGGCTGGACCGCATCTGGCGGGAAGCCGAACTGATGCGGGAACTTGGCGGGCGACTGCCCGCCGGCACGGTTCCTCAGGTCCTGTTCGAAGACCGCGACAATTATGCTTTCGCCATGCAGGCCATTTCGGCGGATCACGTCGTCTGGAAAGCGGAGCTGCTGGCCGGTACGGCAGATTCCGCCATTGCCCGGCAGGCGGGAGAACTGCTCGGCACTCTGCACCAGTCCACCTTCGGCGACAGCGCGGCTGCGCGGAAGTGGGGTGACAGAGAAGTCTTCGAGCAGCTGCGCGTCGATCCGTTTTACCATCACGTAGCCCGCGTGCATCCGCAGCTGGAGCCGGCCATCTCCCGGATGGTGGCGGAGATGGACCAGCGGCAGGATTGCGTGGTCCATGCCGATTTCAGCCCCAAAAATCTGTTGATTACCGGTCCTCTGCCCGCTGCTCTGTCAGGCCAGTCAGTCCGGCTGGTGAACTCCGGCGACACGGGTGAGTCTGCGCGTCAACTGGCTCTGGTGGACTGGGAAACCGGTCACTATGGCGACCCGGCGTTCGACCTGGGCTTTTTCCTGAGTCATCTGCTGCTGAAGGCCGTTCTGCATGCGCCGCAGCACGAACCCGTGCTTGTGCTGGTGCGGGAATTTCTGCGGTCTTATGCGACGGCTCGCGGTGCGGAGCAGGACATTCTGTTTCGGCGGTCGCTGCTGCACCTGGCCGGCTGTATGCTGTCGCGAATCGATGGGACCAGCACCATCGACTATCTGCCACAGCCGGGGAGGCGGGATGTCGTTCGCCGGTTCACATTCTCACTGCTGCTGGAGCCGGCGGCTACCATGGACGAAGCACTGGGGCGTCTCGTGGACGGGCTGGAGGAGTCCTCCGCCGAGCTGCAGTAAGGCCTCCGGCCTGGTCCGACGGACCGGCTCGCTGTGGGGCATCCGCCAGAACACACCGTCAGTTATTCACGCACGTCGGGTATGATCTGCATTGAGGCCGAACCTGTGGGAAGCATGGTCCCGGGGGGCTGGCTGGCAGACTCCGCGACGCAGTCCATGCGGGCCCACAGCTGGAAATGAAGGAAAGTCAGGCAGACATGACACGGATTGAACAGATTCACGCCCGGGAAGTTTTCGACAGCCGTGGCCGCCCCACGGTTGAAGTGGAAATACGCTGTGCTGGCGGTCGAACCGCCCGGGCCATCGTGCCCAGTGGCGCCAGCACGGGGGAACATGAATCTGTGGAACTGCGGGATGAAGGGGAAGCCCGGCTGGATGGCAGCGGCGTGACCCGGGCGGTCTCGCATGTCCGGGGCGAAATCGCCCAGGCCCTGCAGGGAGCGGATGCTGCCGATCAGCAGCAGATTGACCGGGTGCTGTGCGAACTGGATGGAACGCCCAACAAGTCCCGTCTGGGGGCGAATGCCATTCTTGGCGTTTCTCTGGCGGCAGCCTGTGCCGCGGCGGAAGCAAAAAACATCCGCCTGATCGACCATCTGAGAGATCTCTGGCGGCAGGTTCCCTCCTCCACAGCCACTGCAGCAGCAGATTCAGCCGCAGGGCAGTCCCCGACCGTTTCGCACGTGACGCCGCACGAGTCCTTCTCGCCGCTGGGCACGGGGTTCAGCCTGCCCCTGCCGATGGTCAACATGATCTCCGGCGGCCTGCATGCCGGTGGCAACCTCGATTTTCAGGACTTCCTGATTCTGCCCGTCGGCGCCAGCTCTTACCGGCAGGCTCTGGACTGGATCATCACCGTTTACCGGCGGCTGGGCACTCTGCTGGAACAGACCCGTCGCGGCGGGCGACTGGTGGGAGACGAAGGGGGATACGGGCCGATTCTGGAAAGTAACGGGGCCGCGGTCGAGTTTGTGGTCGCGGCGATCGAGGCGGCCGGGCTGGCACCGGGAGACGATGTGGCCATCGGCCTCGATGTGGCCAGCTCGCATTTCTACCGCGACGGAAAATACGTGCTGTCCGCAGGAGCCGGCACCGAACTGACCTCTGAGGAACTGGTCGGTCTGCTGGAATCCTGGGTGGATCGCTGGCCGGTCATCAGCATCGAAGACGGCCTGGCCGAGAACGACTGGGATGGCTGGAAACTGCTGACGGAACGTCTGTCCGACAGGGTTCAGCTGATTGGCGACGATCTGTTCGTCACCAGCCGCCACCGGCTGCAGCGGGGGATTGATTCCGGAACGGCCAACAGCGTGCTGATCAAACTGAATCAGATCGGCTCGTTGTGGGAAACGCTGGAGACGCTGCGGCTGGCTCTCGACAACGGTTACTGGCCGGTGGTCTCGGCCCGCAGCGGCGAAACCGAGGATTCCTTCATTGCCGATCTGGTGGTGGCCACCGGTGCCGGGCAGATCAAAGTCGGCTCGATCACCCGCAGCGAGCGGCTGGCCAAATACAACCAGCTGCTCAGGCTGGATGAACAACTGGGAGATGATGCTGCCTGGTACGGTGGCTCCCTGTTCGGGAGAATCCGCCGTTCCGCCAGTACATGGAAGGAGGCTGGAGAATGACTGCGGGGTTTGTCGATAAATCAGCTTGTACGCATCGCACCATTTTTCCGGGTGTGGAGATTGCCACAGCGGCCGGCGAGCAGATGATGCTCAGCATGGTCGATCTGAAACCCGGAGCTGAGGTTGCGCCGCACTCACATCCCCACGAACAGGTGGGGACTGTGCTGGAGGGCCGGGCGAAGTTCTTCTTAGGCGATGAAGAACGCGTGCTTGGTCCAGGGGACATGTACATTATTCCTGGGGGGATGACGCACCGCGTCATTGCGATGGAAGAAGGGTGCCGGGCGCTCGACGTCTTTCACCCTGTCCGTGAAGATTATCTGTAACAGACCCGGCTGCAGCACGAACGAACCTGACCAGGTTCTGCCTGCTGCCGCTGCGGGAAGCTCTTGTCGTGCCGGCGATTGGAACCCGGGCATGGCAGTGATCTTTCCCGCCGGTGTCCGTCTGCCGTCAGCGCGTCGAACGAGTATGGTCCGTGTGTCACTGCTGCGGGTACAGCCTGCGGCGGTGCTGCCCTGCCCTGCCTGTTGAGCTGCGTTTTCGGAAGAGGGAGCACTTACGACGGCCATTGGACTGCAGGCTCTGTCTCTCGGCTCGTTCGCTGTTCCGTACTGCTGCGGAATGCCGACCGTGCCGAGCGGCACATGCTGCAGCGCGGCGGTCGAAACGGGGGTTCTGCTGCAGTGATCGCGGGCCCGCGCAGTGAAGCCGGCGTCAGGAACGGTACACTGCATGGGATGCTACCGCCTGCAACCGTCACTCTGCGTGCCGGTGCTCCATCTGCTGATCTGTACGGCCTGTGTGATTCCGTCAGGCTGTCTGGCACCGCACAAAGTGGCCAGAACAGAGACCGGCGGGCCGGAGTACAGCAAAGCCCGGTTAATCTACCGGCTGTCGCAGAGCAGCACGAAAAGCGGCACACAGTTCTCCACCACGGCTCCCGGTCTGGTGGATCTGGTGTCGGCGGCGAACGATGTTCTCGAAGAAGAAACAGCCGCCTGGGAGACAGCCCGGCTGGAGATCATCTACCCGCACCCCGACGGGAACACGTCCACGGCTCGTGTCGTGCTGCAGCTCTCGCACGATGCCACCGTCGCCGAACCGGCCGCGGTCTCGAAGCCCCTGGGCACCCGCATCCGCCAGGCAGCTGCCGTGCTGCCCTTTGTGGATGAGCCGGCCGACCGGATGGACCCGGTGACCACGCCGGAAGGATTCGAAAACGTCCGGATGCTGGATATCCCCCGCGAGCAGCTGGATCTGCTGCTGGTGGATCTGGCCGGCAGCGGGCTGTTTGAAGATCAGAAGCGGCCTGACGGCGGGACGACACTCGATGTGACACTCGACCGGGGCCGGGTTCGTAAAGCCTGGACTCCCGAGCCCCGGCTGGATGATCTGGTGATGCGGGTCTGGCGTGAAGGCCGCCGGATGTATCTGCCCGGACGCTCTCCGCTGCAGAATCAGAACTGACCGGAGCAGCCTGCCGGTTGCCCCGAGAATACCCCCCACGCGCCACCGGTCCCGGCTGTCCGCCCCGCAATCGGGGATGGAGCGGACAGCAGCACCGGAACAATCCGGGCCAGGCAGGTTCCGGGTGTTTTGGAGGACTCAGGCGACCGGCACCGCCTGCGGACCGGCGATTGTCCGTCCCATTGCTTCCGCTACTCTGCGGCAGACTTCGACAGCTTCCTGGAACACGGCTGGTGAGAGAGTCTGCGCGGCGTCACTGCGTGCTTCGGCCGGGTGAGGGTGGACTTCCACAATCAGTCCGTCGGCCCCGGCCGCAATCGAGGCGGCACACATGGACGGCACCAGCGAAGCCAGGCCCGTGCCGTGACTGGGATCAACAATCACGGGCAGGTGGGTCCGTTCCTTCAGCCAGGGGACGGAGGCCAGTGGCAGGGTGAAGCGGGTGTGGGTCTCGAAGGTGCGAATGCCCCGCTCGCAGAGAATCACCTGCTGATTCCCCTGATCCAGAATGTACTCGGCGGCCAGCAGGAACTCCTCCATTGTGGCTGAGGGGCCCCGCTTCAGCAGCACCGGGCAGGAGCTTTCGCCGACAGCCTGCAGCAGATGGTAGTTCTGCATGTTGCGGGCTCCAATCTGCAGGACATCGGTGTATCGGCAGATCAGTTCCACATGCTCGGGCGTCATCACTTCCGTCACCACGGCCAGTCCCGTTTCCTCCCGGGCGGCTGCCAGCAGCTTCAGCCCCTCTTCCTTCATGCCCTGGAACGAATACGGACTGGTTCTCGGTTTGAAGGCACCACCCCGCAGCGCAGTGGCACCCGCCGCCTTGACGGCCCGGGCCGATTCGAGAATCTGTTCCTCACTTTCGACGGAACAGGGGCCGGCAATAATCCCGATGTGGCCATCGCCCGTCATCAGGCTGCCGGCCTGCACGCAGGTGGGTTCCGGTTTGGCTTCCAGACTGGCGATTTTATAAGGCGCGAGGATCGGGACGACACGTTCCACATCCGTGCAGGACTCCAGCATCTGCTGTTCGCCGTCCCGCTTTTCACCAATGGCGGCGACGACTGTCCGCTCCGATCCTTCAATCACCTGGGCCCGCAGACCCATTTCGCGAATGCGTTCCACCATCTGCTGGATGGCTTCCGCCCGCACGCCACGTTTCATAACCACGATCATTTCGGCATCCTCTGCCCGCCTGCTGCTGAAATCCTGCCGGACTGCCTGACGGGAATGCAGTCTGGAAACGAAAAAACCCCGAAGTCCTGAAAGGGACGTCGGGGCTGGTGAGTGATTCTGAATTCAGCTGTGCTGTCTCAGCACAGTTCTCTCCCAGGCCCCGCCCCGCGGGTAAACGTAAACCAATACAGCGACTGCCAGCACGCACCTGCCGGGCAGGTGGCTGAAGACAGAACGGGCTGCAGGTTTATAACGGGCATTTCGGGGTCTGATTCAGTCAGGCACAGGTTCGGAAGAACCAGGGTACCGCTGGAGGATTCTGTGGAAGCGCGGGAACCGGCAGCTGCCTCTTCCCGTTTACTCAGAGTAATCCGCGGAATGTCAATAAGTCAATCGATATTCCCCGGGCAACAGTCTCACTGCAGTATTCGCTCACCACGCTCGACAGGAAACCCTCTTTCCGGAAATCACCGGTCGATTCGTGTCGCCCGCGGGGGCAGTTGCCGGATGAACTTCGCCAGACTGCCGGCCGGGCGGCAGTTCGCGGAATCAATTCGAACTGGATTGCGGCCAGTCTGGGTGTCATTTGGACACTGGGTGAATTCGCCTGACCGGAAATCAGCCTTTGGAGCAGCGATTTCTTCCGCTATGATCCCGCACTCTCATCTCACTTCTGCTTCTATCCTGTCTGATTGAATTCTGCCTTTTCCTCTCCTCGCTTCGACAGTTCTTCCGCGCCAAAGCTTCGTGCCAGCCAGTGCTTACGGCTTCTGTGCCGCAGGCAGCCCTGCGCGGCCAGGCGACCGCGGAAACTGATCGAACGGCCCTTCCCCGCCCTGCCATGACTGTGCCGCCACTGCTGTTCAGCCATCGTTTGGTAACCGTTTCGTGTGCGCCACGGGACCGGTTCTGGAGTCCGCGCGTCCCTGCGTGCTCTGCATTGCTGCTGCTGGTGGGGCTGATCTGCAGTTTTGCAGTCGGCTGTGGCAGCTCGCTCAAACGGGAAGCCACGGAACAGCTGCTGGCCTCCGATGCCATCGACCGCTCCGTCAGTTCCATTGATTTCCGGGAACTGGCCGGGAAGAAGGTCTACTTCGATACAAGTTACATCAAGGCCATCAAAGGAGTGGGATTCGTCAACGCCGATTACATCATCAGTGCGATGCGGCAGCAGATGGTGGCCGCCCGCTGTCTTCTGCAGGACAAGAAGGATGATGCGGAATACATCGTCGAAGGGCGGGTTGGTGTTCTTGGAATTGATGGCAACGAAGTGACCTATGGCATTCCGTCCAGCTCTGGGCTCAGCACGGCGGCTTCACTGATGCCCACCGCCCCGCCTCTGCCCATCATCCCCGAACTGTCCTTTGCCAAGAAGAACGATCAGCGGGGCGCCGCCCGGGTTGGCTTCTTTGCCTATCACCGGGAAACGGGCGAGCCCGTCTGGCAGTCGGGTATTTCGGATGCCCGCAGTACCGCCAAAGATTCCTGGGTGCTGGGGGCCGGCCCCTTCCAGAGCGGCACCATTTACTCCGGAACACAGTTTGCCGGTGCGAAGCTGAAGCTGCCGCTGGTCGATGGAGAAAGTGCAGTCATCCGGGCTCCCGTTCCCTATTCCGAGGAATACCACTTCTCCCGGCAGGATGAACCCGAGGTGGAATCTCCTCCGACGGTGACTCCAGGAGCCATTGTGCAGGCATCCTCCAGCGAACGGGCGACCGAAGACAAAGCCGCCGCCAGCCCGACGGAATCCGCTCCGAAAGCGGAAGACGCCACCCCGGAGAAAACAGAGGGCAAGGCTGAGGAACCAGCCGGAGCGGCAGCCCCGGCCGCAGCTGGCGATTCTGAGGCACCCGCGGAGGGGGAGAAAGCAGCAGCCACGGAAGAGAAGGCCGAAGAATCCGGTTCCGCATCCGCCGCGTCGGCCAGAGCCGATGCCGTACTGGAAGCCTGGGAGAAAGCCCGGAACCAGCAGCAGGAAGCCGCGCCACTGTTCTCCGCAGAGGAAAACCAGCTGGAGGATCTGCAGTGGACTGTTCTGCCGGCTGGCCCTCCCGTTCCGGAGGAACAGGTTGATCCCCGGGCTCCTGCCCTGCTGCTGCCGGGTAAGAGCACGCCGCTGCTGCTGGAACAGCGGGGCAGCCGGACCATCCTCCGCAGTCCCGGGGAGGAATGATTCCCCGCTGGGCGGATCCAGACGGTGAACCACCCGGAAGCCCCGCGAAAACCGGCTGGCAGCCGCTGGAATGTGCAGCCGTCCGCCTTACAATCTGAGTGAGTGTGCCCGTTCCGGGCATGCTGCGGTTCTGCCCGATACACCACTGCTGCAGGAAGTTCCGGCATGCCACGACGCGGCAGACGGCCTTCGGGATCAGACAGCTGGCTGAAGGAGACATCCTCGCCTGTCTTCCTGGTCGATGACCTTCGACGCCTGCGGTTTTTCAATCAGGGGTGCGAGGAACTGACCGGCTGGAAGAGCGACGACCTGACGGGCCGCGAATGCGAATATGTCACCGGGGCCGATCCCGCCGAACCGGAATCTCTTCTGGGCAGCCTGGCTCCGCCTCCGCAGGTGCTGGAAGGTCAGCAGCTGGCGGTGCCGGCGTACATCCCGCACCGCACGCAAAGCCCTGCAGCGCGGACGATCCTGTTCCTGCCCCTGCTGAATGAGTCCGGCGGGGTCGACAGCGTCCTCGGGCTGATCGTGGAGATCCCTCCGCCAGCGGGATTTGGCCGTTCCGGCCTGTCCGCGCAGCTGCACGCCGAACTGGCAGCTCTGCGGAACAGCCTTCGCCGCAAGTACCGCGTGGAAAACGTGATTGCACGGGAATCCGCCATGCTCCGCGTGATGGAGCAGGTGCGACTGGCGGCCGCGCAGCCGGTATCCGTTTGTCTGCAGGGAGAAACCGGCACCGGGCGGGAACACCTGGCCCGGGCCATTCATTACCACAGCCAGCGCAGCTCCCTCGCTTTTGTTCCGCTGGACTGCGCCGCTCTCGGGGCATCGGAAATCAAACAGACGGTCCGTCGCATTCTGCAGGAGCTTTCGGGCGGAACGGGCCGGAACCAGCCAGGTGGTCCCCCCATACTTCAGCCAGGCACGCTGTATCTGAAATCAGTCGAATCCCTTTCCCGGGATGTCCAGCAGATGCTGCTGGATGCGCTGCCCGACTGGAATACCCCGGAGGATGCCCGGCAGCCCGCTTTGCGGCTGATGGCTTCGACCACCGAGGTCTGGACGGAACTGTGTCGCCAGGATCTGCTGCTCGAACCCTTCGCGGAACGGTTTTCCGTCCTGCCGGTCATGCTTCCACCGCTGCGCAGCCGCACGGGCGACTTCGACGCGCTCACCCAGTTTTTCCTGGAAGAAGGCAACCGGGGCGCTGCCCGGCAGATTTCCGGAATTTCGTCGGCCGCGTGGCGGCAGCTGCGGGAGTATGCCTGGCCGGGAAATCTCGATGAACTGCAGGCCGTCCTCAGCGAAGCCCGCACTTTGTGCGATGGCCACGAAATCGACGTGCCGCATCTGCCTTTTCGGTTTCGCACGGGGATGGATGCCCAGCAGACGCCACCGGTTCCGCGTCCGCCGGTCATTCCGCTGGCCGACAAGCTGACCCAGGTCGAGCGGGAACACATTCTGGCTGCGCTGGAATCAGTCCGCTTCAACCGCAGTCGGGCCGCCCGGCTCCTCGGTCTGACCCGTGCCCGCCTGTACCGGCGAATGGATGCACTTGGCCTGTCAGACCTGGCAACCGATGCGGAAGAGCGGTAGCATTGGCTGAAGAGCAGTCCGCTGGCCGTCTCCGGTACGAAGTCCCGCCATGTCTCTTCTGCTGTGCAATTCCTGCCTGGGATGGGTCGAGCTGAACCACACCCGCTGCCCGCGCTGCCGTCATCAGGTGGATCTGCAGCAGCCGGAACCCACCAGAGAGCAACTGGTGCAACGAATCGGCGCACCGCTGTTTATCCTCGGCTCCGTCCAGCTGCTTCGCTTCGATCCGCCCACGGCGGGGATCCTGTACGTCACCAGCAAGGGGCTGCTGCTGGGCCCCGTGTTCTCGGAAATACAGTCCGGCCAAATCCGCGATGATCTTCCGGCCGAACCTGGCAGACTCCGACAGCTGGCCAGTGCAGTCCTGCCGTTCGATTCTCTGCTGCGGGCCATCCCGGGCCGTTCGAGGGAATCCGGGGAACAGCCGAAACCGCCTGCCTCGGGGCATAATGTTTCTGAACAGGAGCACCAGCCTCGCTCCACGGCCGGCAGTTCAGCAGAAGACACAGCAGCCTTCGACAGTGCAGGAAACGCGGCGATCTCCGGGCAGACCGCAACACAGCCGATTCCCGATCCCGTCACCACATTGATGGGAGATCCCCGGTCTCTGTTTCTCGATCAGCAGCGGATCGCGAAACTGCAGCTCCGCCGCCGGCAGTGTCAGATTCATCTGTGGAGCCAGGCCCCGCTGCGGTTGACGCTCCTCACAGAAACGTCCCTCTTCCGCAGTGGCCTCAAACGGCTGGAGCAGCAGCCCGGCTGGCAGGGCGTGCTGGAATACTGACTGGAATACTGAACCGGGCCCTTCCGGGTCAGTCCTTCAGTCGGACATCGACACTGGCGCTGTGGGCTGTCAGTCCTTCGCGACCGGCCAGCAGCCGGACATCATCAGCCACGGCCGCCAAAGCCGCCTGATTGTATGAGATGACCGACGACCGCTTGAGAAAGTCATCGGCTGCCAGCCCGTTCGCAAAACGGGCGGTTCCACCAGTCGGCAGCACATGGGACGGGCCGGCCACGTAATCGCCCAGGGCCACCGGGGTGTAATGGCCGACAAAAATTGCTCCCGCATTGCGGATGCGGCCCAGCATGGCGGCCGGTTCCGTCATCGAGATGTGCAGATGCTCCGGAGCCAGGTCGTCTGTCAGCCGGGCCGCTTCCTCGGCGTCCCGCGCAACAATCAGAGCGCCGTAATCCTCCAGGGACTGCCTCGCCAGGTCGCCCCGGGGCAGCAGGCTCAGCTGGCGTTCCAGTTCCTCGAGCACTGCCGCGGCAAGTGGCTCGTGCCAGGTAATCAGCACGCCCGAACCGGGGCTGTGCTCGGCCTGGGAAATCAGATCGCTGGCAACAAACGCGGCATCGGCCGTTTCATCGGCCAGCACGACGACTTCGCTCGGCCCGGCAATGCTGTCGATATCGACCTCACCGAACACGTAACGTTTCGCCAGCGCCACAAACAGGTTTCCGGGACCGACAATCTTATCGACCCGGGGCAGCCCTTCGATTCCGTAGGCCAGGGCGGCCACGGCCTGTGCCCCGCCAACCCGGTAGACTTCCGTCACGCCGGCTTCATGGCAGGCTGCCAGCAGATCTCTGTTGTAGCCGCCGAATGGCGTGGGAGGCACGACCACGGCGATTTCCTCCACTCCGGCCGCCTGAGCGGGAATGGCGGTCATCAGCACCGTCGAAGGGTAAGCGGCTGCCCCGCCCGGCACACAGATGCCGATCCGTCTCAACGGAAGATACCGCTGTCGCAGTTCGATCCGGGCGTCTCCCACAGTGCGTTCCACCGTCCGGTCGGAACTGAGCGCCGCCCGCTGAAATTCCAGAATGTTCTGCCGTACCCGGCGAATCGTGTCGAGATAAGCGGATTCCGCCGCGGCGTGCGCTGCTTCGAGTTCCTCCGCCGAAACCCGCATCGTCTCGGCGGTCAGTTCCGCTCCGTCGAGGCGGGCGGTGTAATCCAGCACGGCCGACAGGCCCCGCGAACGCACATCACTGCAGATCCGTTCGACTACCGCTGACGGGCTCAGCGCCTCGCCGAAGGTGTCCATCGTACGCTGCCGGCCGGCTTCACTGACGACATCGCCCCGCGGGCTGAGTTTCTCCCGCAGCCGGGCAATCAGTTCCGAGGCGCTGTCGTGCGCGCAATGAATCGTGGGAATAGTAAGCGGAGTGTGCGAGGTCATCTGCGTTCACTGTATTCAAACAGGGGCGTCATGATTGGGATTCCGCCTGCTATGGTAGGCCCCGCACCCGGCAGCGTAAAGCAGCCCTAGGTCCTCAGCTGTAGGCCTCCGGCCAGCTCTGCCGGTTGGCCGCTTTGTGCTGACTCCACCAGCAAGGCACACAGCGGCGGAAATCACCGGTTGCGGTTTCTGCATTCCTGTGTACCCGTGCGATTTCTCCTGGCGGTTCGACACCCGGCGTCTGTGCGAACCCGGCCCGGTCGGTGCCTCGAATTTCGTCTGTTCCAGGCAGGAAATGCCGATGCATCACCGCCATCGCCGGTTTTTCGGCTACCAGGGCTCGTGCAGGGCGCACAACTGCTTGACGTCCTCTCCGCTGTCCTGCTACACGCTGCACTCCCTTCCTGGCAGCCCGCTCCTGGTCGCTGCTCTTCCCCCTGCCATTCTCTGATGCTGATTCCATCGCCGTCCGCTCGGCGGGAACCTCCCCTGTGACGGGCGGTACTCGCTCCGCCACTGCCTCTGTTTCTGCCCGGCAACCGGCACCTGCTCAGCCGCGGCGACATGCCCGGTCACTGAGATGGTTCCGGCTGTCATCGGGCCGGACACCATTCGGTTTCTCCTCTGCTCATCTTTCGTTTCGCAACGCTCCAGCAAAGGCCAGCAGCCATGTGGATCATGTATTTTCTTCGGCCTGTGCGTTTTCTGGCGAAGGCATTCACGGCCGAATCCACCTCGAAGCAGATGGCATGGGGTTTTGCCATCGGTCTGCTGGTGGGCCTGGTGCCGAAAGGGAATCTGCTGGCGATCACCCTGATGACCGTTCTGTGCATGCTCCGCATCAACCTCGCCGCGGGAATGATGTCGGCCTTTGCCTTCTCGTGGATCGGTGTTCTGCTGGATCCCCTGACACACCGACTGGGCCTCGCGCTGCTCACGGTCGAATCGCTGCGGCCCATGTGGGTGTCCTTGATGGATACCCCGCTGATGCCGTGGTCGGGACTGAATAACACCGTCGTGCTGGGCAGCTTTGTCGCCGGCCTGCTGCTGCTGCTGCCGGCCCGCAGGCTGAGCGAGCCCGTATTCGACAAATATGCCCCGCTGTTCACCGCGCGACTGAAGCGGCTGCGGCTGGTGCAGGTGCTGTGGGGGGCGGAATGGGCCGAGAAGCTGGGACAGGCAGCCTGACCGCCTGCGACCGCTGAACGCCACAACGTCTTCGTCACCGTAATGGATTTGTATCGGTTTCTGAACTGGACTGCAGGGAACACCGACCATGCGCTGGAGCTATCTGATTCCGCGGCTGATTCTGGTCACCATTGTCTGGTCGTTCTTTGCCTTTGCGTTCGACCCGCTGGTCCGGTACGCCGTCGTGGCGGGCGGTCAGGCGGCAATCGGTGCCCGGGTGAACGTGGACGATCTGCAGACGGAGTTCTTCCCCCCCTCGATCAATGTGGGCCGAATTCAGCTGGCCGATGCCGCCCACCCCGGCACCAATCTGATGGAAACGTCCGGGCTGACGCTGCAGCTTGAGGGGCGTCCCCTGCTTGAGAAACGTTTTGTCGTCCGCGAGGCGACACTCCGTGGAGTTCAGTGGGGTACCGAACGGGCCGATTCCGGACTGCTGGACACACCTCCCGGAACCCCGACGGATCTCACCAGCGTGCCCACGGGCGGTGTGAAAGAATGGATTGCCGAAAAAAGCAAAGACAGTCTGACC
This sequence comes from Planctomycetaceae bacterium, assembly GCA_020426545.1. Taxonomy (GTDB): domain Bacteria; phylum Planctomycetota; class Planctomycetia; order Planctomycetales; family Planctomycetaceae; genus JAGQPV01. Next base: position 4,184 of record JAGQPV010000015.1, on the reverse strand, counting down.
GCCATGCTGGAAGCCGCGAAAGCCGGCCTCGACCCGCGTGTGCTGGAATCCGTCCGGCTGACGGAACAGAAACACGAATGGTGGAACCGGAGGTTCACGGAGTACCAGAAGCAGCTTCATCAGCTGGAGGAACGGACGAAAACGCTGCAGGACGGAGTCGAACAGGCGAAAGGCAACGCGTTCGAGAAACTGGAAGCCTACCAGAAGGCGGCCGGAGAAGTCCGCGTGCTGCTGGGAGAAGCCGATCGGATTCGCCGGGAAATCAACGACCTGCCGCAGATTGCTCAGCTGGATTTCCGCGAGATCGATGCGGCCCGCCAGCGGGATCAGCAGCAGGTTGTGGATATGGTCCAGTCATTTCGAATCGACAGCGAGACCCTGGCACGCAGCCTGCTCGGTCCGGAACTGTCAGACAAACTGCAGCAGTCGCTCGACTGGATGACCCGTATCCGCACCGGGCTGGCGAAGATCTCGGCCGAACCGGAACCGGAACGCTACCGGGGAGTCGATATCGTCTTCAATACACGAGAGCCGGAACCCCGGCTGCTGATTCACCGCCTGCTGCTCGATGGGAGTACGAAATACGAAAGCCGCACCGTCAGCTTCAGCGGAATGGTGACCGATCTGACATCCAGTCCGCAGCTGCATGGAATCCCCTGTGTGGCCCGGATCAAAGCCACCGACGGAGCTGGTGCGGATATTGTCCTGCAGGCCACCCTCGATGAAACACGGGAGAACGCTTCGCACCAGCTGCTGCTCGATGTGGCTCTGGCACGTCCATTGGAGTGGATGCTGGGCCGCAGTACCGACGAATTCCAGTTGAAGGCCAGCGCGGGAGCCAGCAGCTGGCGGGCCGACCTGCAGCTGGCCGGAGAGAAGATCTCCGGAACCGTCTCGCTGCTGCAGAAGGAGACACAGCTGTCGCCCGTGCTGAGCAAACCAATGGAAGAGCAGTTTGGCTCGGTGCTGCGTCACACCACAGATTCCATCACTCAGGTGGAGGCCTATATTGCGGTGACGGGAACGGTACTCGAACCGAAGTGGACCGTGACCTCTCCGCTGGGCGGGCAGCTGGCCGGTGCGGTCAATTCCGTATTCCAGCAGGAAGTGGAAACCCGGCGGACCCAGCTGGTAGCCCGCATGAATCAGGAGATTGACCAGCGGCTGGCCGGCTTCGAGCAGTCGCTGAATACGCAGTACTCGTCTGTCCTGTCGCAGCTCGATCTCCGCGAGCTGCGGGCGAAGGAACTGATTCAGCGTGTCGCCGGTCGCCAGGGACTGCCCGGCGCCGGGGCGCTCGACCTGTTCCGCCGCTGAGGACATCGGGCGAGTTGCGGGCCGTTCTGGCGGGTTCCCGCCGTTCAGTGGGCCTGTCTGGAATTTCAGCCCACAGGGCTGCTCTCCTGCGGGCAGCAACCCCGCTGCGGAATCGGTACACTGGGCCTGTTGTTCCCGGCGACTGGATGACCTGGTTCCTCCGGTCGCTCTCCACACCCGGCCCGCAGTACCCGGCATGCCAGCAGACCGTTCTTCCCGCAGGCCAACCGGCCCCAGTCGATCGTCACGCCAGAGGAAGCCATTGCGCGGTTCCACTTCGACAGGGGCTTCCGCTGGCCGCTCTGGATCGACTGGCCTGACGGCTCTGTCTGCTCGACACCAGCTGCTGCTCGACCGCGCAGTTCTGCCGCTGTTCCTGCTGTGGACCGTGCTGCTCGGCTGCACGGCGATGCAGAATTTCGATATCTGGTGGCACCTCGCCACGGGCCGGTGGATCGTAGCGCAGGGCTTCGTACCCTACACCGATGTGTTTACCTTCACCGGGTGGGACAGGCCGTGGGTCGATCTGCACTGGGGCTTTCAGCTGCTGGTACTGGCACTGCACGGGCTGGGTGGCGTGCCACTGCTGGTGCTGTCGAAGGCTCTCTGTCTCGGGCTGACGTCATTCCTGCTGTGGCATGCGGCCGGCAGCAGGCAACTGCTGCCCGCCTGGGGACGCGCCCTGTGCTGGTCTCTGCCGGTCATCTGTCTTTCCGGTCGGTCGGTCGTCCGCCCCGAAATGCTGTCGCTGGTGCTGCTGGCACTGTGGCTGTGGATTGTCTCCCGACTTGCTGAGCGTCCCCGCCTGATCTGGCTGCTGCCGGTGGTGCAGCTGGTCTGGGTCAACTGTCATGGATTGTTCGTTCTGGGGCTGGTCGTGGGGGGAGTCTGGCTGACCGATCAGCTTGCCCGTGGGCTGGCAGCAGGCCGCTGGGGAATCGAACCCGTTCCTGAAACCGGCCCCGAGGCGCGGACAATTCTCCGTGTGGCCGTACTGACGGGCCTGGCCTGCCTGCTCAATCCGTACTTTGAAGAAGGGCTGCTGTTCCCGCTGGTGCTGTACCGCAAGTTTTCCGTCGATCAGCAGCTGTATGCCGGCATCGGCGAGTTTCAGCGACCGTTCGACTTCCTCCTGAAGTACGGCCTGGCGAATGTGTACCTCACCGCGCAGCTGCTGCTGGCCCTGGCTGCCGCGGCCAGCTTCCTGCCGCTGTGGTGGCACCGCAGGCTCAGTGTCTTCCGCCTGCTGCTGTTCGCGGCGTTCTCGCTGCTGGGGTGGAAGGCCAGTCGGAACACGACAGTCTTTGCCACAGTGGCCGGCTTTGTGCTGGCGGCCAACCTGAATGAGATTCTCCGGCTGCGTCGGTCGAACCGTCCGCAGCATATTTCCGAGACCGCGGACAGCCCGGGTGGCGCTTCCTCCACGGGCCTGCCTGTCGCTTCGGCGGTCTGCGTGGCGGGCCTGCTGCTGCTGACAGCCCTCGTGGCCAGTGGCCATTGGGCCCGGTGGTCCGGAGAAAAAGGCCCGCCGTCGCTTCAGGCCCGGCCGTACTGGTACGCTCACGAAGCAGCCATCTTCGCGGGACAGCCCGGCATGCCCGAACGGGCCTTCATCGCCCACGAAGGGCAGGCGGCTGTGTACCTGTTTCACAATGGACCGCAGAAACTGGTGTTTATGGATGGCCGTCTCGAAGTCGCCAGCCGCGAGACATTTCAGCTGTATAACAGCCTGAAACAGATGATGGCCACGGGCGACCTGCGTTGGCAGAGTCTCCTGCGGGACAGCGAAGGCCGGCTTCCCCTGCTGCTGTTCGACAGCCGTTTTTCGCGAGCCGAAATTTCCGCCCTGATGCAGACACCCGGCTGGCGGCTGGTCTTCGCCGACGTCACTGCGGCGGTCTTCGTGGATGATTCTCTCGCCACGCGGCTTGGCCTTCCATCCGTCAGCCCCGAGCCATTACTGCACCCGCCACCGCTGATGCCGGCCGATTGATTTCCGCCGGTACAGGGAGATCAGATCCGCCACAGCCCCCGCTGCCCGTTTCTGACTTCCGCGGGCGAATCTTCCCTGTGAACAGGGCTTTCAACATCCATGAGTCCTGCAGTCGATGAGTGTGCCTTGACACTCTCGACGACCTTGCCAAGAATCACCCGCTGTATGAGTAGAGTGGCGGCAGTATCTGAGAACGAAACGCTTCGTTCGACTGTCGCCTTGCGTGAGCTTCTGGTGCATGTGGCTTTTCACTTCCCTGATGATGGTCTCCTTCAGTTGCAGGAGGCGTTTCGGGAACGATGGCCAGTACAGCGACGATTGAGGAGAGTTGCAGATGAGCGGACCGATCGTGCGGACAGGAACCACCCCCGAGTTCTGGAAGAACTGGGATCGTGTGTTCGGCGACGGCGAAGGTGAAGGCAGCGGCAAACCGAAGAAGAAAACCGCCACAAAGAAGAAGGCCGCGGCGAAGAAGACAACCAAGGCGGCAGCCACAAAGAGCACAAAGAAGAAGACCGCTGCGAAGAAGGCTCCCGCGAAGAAGACGGCGGCCAAGAAGACCGTCGCCAAGAAGACGACTGCGAAGAAGACGACTGCGAAGAAGACCGCCGCGCAGAAGGAGTGACCTTCCGGGTACGGCGTCCTATCCTCGCCGTGTGTACCGCGAAGCGGCGTCCGGCATACCCGGTGTGCTCGTGTGGACCGCGACGAGGACCGCGGATTCGGCGGGAACGTCCGTGCTGCCCGACGGCTGCACGGACCTGATCTGGCACGAGGACGGCCTCCTCGTCGCCGGACCGGACACCCGAGCCCAGTTCTCCGACCTGGGTGCCCGGCGTGACCTGACCGCCGTGCGTTTCGGTCCCGGCGTAGG
>JAGQPV010000159.1 GCA_020426545.1 Planctomycetaceae bacterium | reverse complement strand
GAGGGACCATTCCCGCCGGTCCTCGCATCCGCTACAGACCGGTAACCTCTCCCCGGGCATCGATGTCCATTCGCGTGGCGGCCGGAATACGCGGGAGGCCCGGCATCGTCATTACGTCGCCGGCAAGAACGTAGAGAAACCCGGCACCCGCGGCGAGCCGGGCTTCGCGAATCGGCAAGCGGAACCCGCGCGGCCGGCCATAACCCTGAGGATCGTGCGAGAGTGAGTACTGAGTTTTTGCGATACAGATCGGCAGGTGGCCGAATCCCTGCCGCGTGAACTCATCAAGTGCACGACGGGCGGCCGGCTCGACTGTCACTCCGTCTGCTCCATAGATCTGCTCGGCAATGCGGGTGAGCTTCTCCAGGGGTGTCATTTCCGTGGAGTACAGCATCGCGAACTGGTTCGGTGTTTCGCACGCGCGGATCACCGCTTCAGCCAGTTCCAGCCCGCCGTCGCTGCCACGGGAAAAGACGTCGACCACGGCTGCGTCCGCTGCACCAGTGTCAGCGGCGATCCGCCGCAGTTCTTCCAGTTCGCGGGGGGAATCATCGGGAAAACGGTTGATCGCCACGACGGCGGGAACTCCAAACCGCCTGACAATCTCCACGTGAGCACGCAGATTGTCTGTTCCGGCCCGAAGCGACTCCAGGTCTTCGGCAAGCAGTTCCGCCGGCAGCGGGCGTCCGGGAACGACACGAAACCTTCCCGACTGCAGCTTCAGTGCACGAACAGTACATACCACGACGGAGACGTCGGGCCGCAGACCGCTGACACGGCACTTGATATCGAAGAACTTCTCGGCACCGCAGTCCGCCCCGAAACCGCTCTCGGTGATGACATAGTCGGCCAGCCGCAGCGCCACGCGGTCACCAATGATCGACGAATTTCCATGGGCAATGTTGCCAAACGGTCCGGTGTGCACGAAGGCTGGCGTGTGCTCGCAGGTCTGTACGAGGTTCGGCCGCAGTGCATCGCGGAGCAGGACAGCCATCGCACCGGCAGCCCCGATCTGTTCGGCGGACACCGGGGCGCCATCAGGACCGATACCAACCACTATTCGTGCAAGCCGTGCCCGCAGATCGCCCAGGTCGCTGGCGAGCGCGAGAATCGCCATGACCTCCGATGCCGCCGTCAGGTCGAACCCCGTTTCACGGAGCAGTGCCTGGCGGGGTCTATCGAGCCCGGTGACCACGTGGGCGAGACCCTTGTCGCTCGAATCGATGACGCGGCGCCAGATGATCGACGAGGGTTCGATCCGCGGTTCCAGCCGCCGCGCCGCGTGATTGTCGATCATCGCTGCCAGGAGGTTGTGGGCCGCTGCGATGGCGTGCAGGTCGCCGGTGAAATGCAGGTTGATCTCTTCGGCCGGCAGCAGGGAAGCGCGCCCCGCACCGGCCCCGCCCCCTTTGATGCCGAAGACAGGAGCCAGTGATGGCTGCCGTAATGTTGGCACGGCGAGATGTCCCAGTCGGCACATGGCCATTGCCAGGCCAATGGAGACAACGGTCTTGCCTTCCCCGAGCGGTGTGGGATTGATCGCGGTGACGTTGACGTACCGCCCCGATGGCCGGTCCGCGAGCCGCTGTTCGATATCGGAGGCCAGTTTCGCCTGGAACCAGCCCCGCGGCTCAACATCCGCCGACGCGAGTCCGAGTTTCTCTGCGATGGCATTGATCGGTTGCGGAGCGGGATTCCCGGGCATGAATCGTCATCTCCAGGCAGGACGGGGAGCGCCAGGCCGCCAGTCTGCGAACAGTTTGAAGAGTTGCTTCAGACTTCAGCGTCGCCAGTGTCAGTAACTCTCCCTGGATCGGTCGTGCGAGGTACAGCGCGAGGCCATGTTACAGGTTGTCAACAGGGAGCAGGGACGCAGTTCAAGAGCGCGGTCGTCACGGGGCGGCTGAGTTCGCGACGGATTGAGACCCGCTCAGTGAAACTGTGCTCCTGGCCCGACGACCGGGAGCCACCACAATCATCACTTGCCGCGGCGATGGCTTGCTGACATCAGCTGACCTGATACATCAGTCCTCAGAACCCGATCCGCTGAAACACAGCATTCCGGCTGCGCTCAAACCAGCTCCTGCACGATCTCGCGCAACTCAGTCAGATACTGAGGACGGCCATTCGGATCGACCAGCGTCGTTGCATCGGGGTCGATTCCCAGTTGCCTGTAGATGGTGGTGAAGACGTGCTGCAGGTGAACCGGACGGTCGATTGCCACTTCACCGAGCCGGTTGGTCGATCCGATGACCTGCCCGTGATTCATGCCACCGCCAGCCAGGAAGAAGAAGGAAGCCCGGGGCCAGTGATCGCGACCGGCCGTTGCGTTGATCCGCGGAGTGCGTCCGAATTCACCGGACATCATAATGATGGTGTCGTCGAGCATCCCGCGGACGTCGAGATCCTCGATCAGTGCACTCAACGACTGATCCATAGGCGTCACCAGGGCGCGACAGCGTTTGAAGTTGTCGCTGTGGGTATCCCAGCCTGTCGTGTTAAAAGTGACACAGCGAACTCCCGCCTCGATAAGTCGGCGGGCGCGGAGATACTTGACGCTGTGACCTCCCCGGTCTGCTCCGTACCGGCTGACAGTTTTCGGGTCTTCATTCTTCAGATCAATCGCCTGAGCCAGCTGACCTGATGTAATCAGTCCGACGGCCCGCTGCGTAAAGCTGTCCATGGCATCCATCATGCCGCTGGCATCGACATCCCGGCGAATGCGATCGAGGTTGCCCAGGAGCGACTGACGGGCATTCAGGCGATCAATGCTGATGTCGTTGTTCAGCGTGAGGTTGCTGAGACCTGGGCCGTCCGGACGGTAGGCATCGCAGGTGGCGCCGAGGAAACCGGCCGATGCCCGCTGACGTTCCTGTGCCGCCGCTCGCTCGAGCTCGACGAAGGTCGGTGCGGTTCCATTCCGTGTCGTCTGAGACGTTCCCCAGACCTTCGACAGGACGGCCCCGATACCGGGACGACCACCAATCGATGCCAGCGAACGACCGGGCCAGCCGGAATCGGCCTGACGATTCGTATGTTCGTTATTCATTCCCGTAATCGAACGAATCACCGTGAACTTCTCGGCCAGCGACGACAGGCGAGGCATCAGTTCGCAGATTTCCATCCCCGGTACAGCCGTCTGAATCGGGTTGAACTCGCCCCGAAACTCAGCCGGGGCCTCCGGCTTGAGGTCGAACGTGTCCATATGCGGCGGACCGCCGAACAGCATGATGTTGATGACCGATTTACCCGAAGCCTGCGCAGCCGAAGCGGCTTCGGCCCGAAGCAGATCCGGCAGCATCATTCCGCCAAATCCCAGTGCACCGATCTGCATGAAGCTTCGTCGTGACACATGGTCACAATCGGCTCGACCATTTCCGCCATAGAATGTCAGCATTTCGGGCTCCGTCGAATACCTTGTGAGCAGATTGCCTCCGGCCCGACTGGAAGCAGACCGTATCCACCACGCATCATACGAAATCTGCCGGACGAATCAACATGTGCTCATGTGTGGGGCTGGCGTTCAAACAGCCGGCGTGTCGTGCTGTCCCCGAATAGACTGGCTGTGCCGGCTCCAGTTGCTTGAGTCGATTGGCAGGGAAACCTGCCCACCAGGTCAGGCAATCAGTTCTTCGATGATCTCGGCTTCATAAACGTCGGTGAGACGTTCATCGCGACCGTTATGGGGCCACGACAGGACCTGATGGTCCAGCCCGAGCAGATGCAGAATGGTGGCGTGCAGGTTGGCCATCTGGGTTCTCTTTTCGACGGCGCGGTAACCGAAATCGTCGGTCGCTCCATAGTGCTGCCCCCCTTTGATGCCACCGCCAGCCATCCAGACGCTGAAACCATACGGGTGATGATCCCGTCCACTGGTTGCGTTGCTGCTGCCCCCCTGGGCCGCGGGTGTTCGACCGAATTCTCCGCCCCACAGGACCAGCGTCGTATCGAGCAGGCCCCGACGTTTCAAATCCGTCAGCAGTGCTGCCACCGGCTGGTCGGTCCGCAGGCAGCAGTTCTTTGTTTCCTCGTTGTTTTTGGAGTGAGTGTCCCACGGCTGGCCCGACATGAACAGCGACACGAAACGCACCCCGCGTTCCACCAGTCGCCGCGCCATCAGACAGCGGGTGCCATACGACTTCGTGGTGGGCTGATCCATCCCGTACAGCGACTGGGTTTCTTTGGTTTCCTGCGACAGATCGAGTGCGGTGGTCGCGGCCAGCTGCATGCGACCGGCTAGTTCAAACGAATTGATCCGGGCTTCGAGTTCCAGCTGGCCGGGCCGCTCGGCGAGGTGCCGCTCGTTGAGTTCCCGCAGCAGCCGCGACCGGGCGTCCTCGATGACTTGTGGACGCGGCTGTTTCGGCTTCAGGTTCAGTACGGGTTCGCCCTGCTCGCGGAAAACGGTTCCCTGGTATCGGGGCGGCAGCCAGCCGCTCGACCAGTTGCGGACACCATCGACCGGCGCCCCGCCCGGATCGGGCAGTGCGATAAATGATGGCAGATTGCGATTCTCCGTGCCCAGTCCGTAGGCCGTCCAGGCCCCCAGCGTCGGGCGTCCGGCCGTCGTCAGCCCGGTCTGTGCCATCCAGATTGCCTGCTCATGGTTGCGATGCTCGGTGAACATCGACCGGATGACGGCAATCTCGTCGGCATGCTGTGAGACAAACGGCTGGATTTCCGAAAACTCCAGGCCGCTCTCTCCATACTGACGAAACTGGAAAGGAGAGCCGAACAGATGCTTTGTCAGACTTTCGTCATCGGCCACGTGGTCGGGCGGGGCCTGCCCATCGAACCGGTTGAGCATGGGCTTGGGGTCCAGCAGATCCACATGGCTCGGCCCGCCATGCATAAACAACTGGATGACCGCTCTGGCGCGGGGCTGGAAGTCCGGAGTCATGTGAGAGACGGCCTCCGCCGCCGGAGACGTATCGCTCAGAAGCGTGCCGAGCGCCATTCCGCCGAATCCACCACCAAACTGGTAGAGAGCCTGTCGTCTTGAGATTGGATCAAACTGGTTCATGAGTAACTCCGTAATCTGTCATCGCGATCCTAATCCACATAGACAAACTCATTCGCGCTCATCAGCATGTGGCATAAATCCGCGAGGGCCTGCCTGCGGGCCGCAACTTTGATCTCGGCTTTCTCTCGTGCTGCCACTTCGTGCTGCTGCAGATAACGTGACTGCTGTTAGATGAAAAATGTCGTCAGCAGTTCGCGTTCGCCAGTCCCGGGAGAACGCCCCCAGGCCGTCAGTAGGGCCTGGCCAATCGGGTCATCGGGCTGTTCACTCCAGACCCGGTCGGCGAATGCGGCCGCTGCACGGACCATGACATCGCTATTGAGCAGTGTTAACGCCTGAGTGGAAACGGTCGAGACACTCCGCTGCGTGCAGTTGACTGCAATCGTTGGCTGATCGAAGACCTGCAGCATCGTCTCCGGGTTCAGCCGCAGGATCCTGACATAGACCGAGCGGCGATTCTGATCCTGCCCCGCTGGTACGATGACTTCGCCATCCTTCTGTCGGGACACCGACTGTGAGTCGCCGTACATGGGCCGACTCAAAGTTCCCGCCACAGCCAGCATCGCATCGCGCAGCGGTTCCGCTTCCAGCCGTCGAATCGTCTGCCGCCACAGGAGCTGATTATCAGGGTCAATTTCTGTGCACAATGCCCGATGTTGCGGACTGACACGCGAACGCTGCCGCCAGGTATTCGACGTCAAAATCAGCCGGTGAATGTGCTTGATACTCCAGCCGCTTCGGACAAACTCCGTCGCCAGCCAGTCGAGCAGTGCGGGATGCGATGGCGGCGATCCAGCAACTCCGAAGTCATCTGGTGTTGCCACAATGCCCGTACCAAAGTGGTGCATCCAGATTCGGTTGACCATCACGCGTGCGGTCAGCGGATGCTGCGGCTGGGTCAGCCAGCGGGCGAAAGCCAGCCGTCGACCGCTGGTTTTTGCAGCGACCTCGGGGGCAGCCCACTGAAAGGGCTGCGGGGCAGCGAGCGTGGAAATGACGCCAGGTTCCACCAGCGGGCCAGGTGTCAGCGGGTCGCCTCGTAACAGAACAGGGGTCGTCGCCTCGCCCGGCAGGTCGTACAGTGCTCTCACTTCGTCAAATCGCGGACGCTCCTTCTCCTCCGCGGCGATGGCTGCATTCAGCTCCTTCTCACGTTTGGTGTAGTCGGTGAATTCGGCCAGTGCGGCTTCCAGCACCTTGCCCTGCGGTTGGAGCTTTTCTTCGAATTCGGCGGCCAGCTTCTGCTGCGCCTCGGTTCGTTTCCCCTTTTCCGTCTGCAGGGCAGCCTTTACCTCCGGCTGCATTTCGGCAGGCAGTTCCGCCAGCTTCTCTGCAAAGATTCGTGCCGTAAATGTGGCCTTTAAAGCAGCCAGTTCGGCCTGCAGGCGTTTCACCGTGGCATCGATTGCGGCGTTCTGCTTTGCCGCCGCTTCTACCTGCTGTTTCGTCGCAATTGTCAACCGGCGATTCATCTGGGGAATCCAGTTTTCCGGTCGGTAGGCCGTCATGAACACGGCCTGCATGCGGTAGTAATCGGCCTGCGGAACGGGATCGAATTTGTGGCTGTGGCAACGTGCACACTGCACGCCGAGCCCCATTGTCGTGGTGCACACGATCTGCAGGGTGTCGAACAGTGTCGGATAAAAGTACTGCCCGGCCGCGTTCTTAATCTTTTTGAAATCGGGGCGGCTCGGATCGGCTGCGGTTCTTAAGAAGCCGGTCGCAATAATGCCCTCCACCACCTCTGCGGGCAGTCGCTCGGCAGTCTCATAGGCATCCCAGTAACCGGTCAATTCGTCACCGGCAATCTGTTCCTGCAGGAACCTGTCGTATGGTTTGTCGCTGTTGAATGCACGAATGACGTAATCCCGGTATCGCCACGCAAGCGGCAGCGGTTTGTCTTCGTTCAGAATCCCGGCCGACTCGGTATAGCCGGCGACATCCAGCCAGTGCCGCCCCCACCGCTCGCCGTAGTGCAGGCTGGCCAGCAACCGGTCGATCATCCGCGCGCAGGCATCAGGTCGATTATCGTTGAAATACTGTTCGATTTCTGCAGGCGACGGCGGCAACCCGATCAAGTCGAACGTCGCCCGTCGCAGGAGTGTGAGCCGCTCCGCTGCGGCGGCCAGCGTCATTCCGCGGTCTTCGAGGCGATGCTGAATGAAGGCATCGATCGGATTGGCGACGGCGTCCAGCTGGCGGACTGTCGGGACAGCTGGGCGGACGGGTGGCTTGAACGACCACAGGTCGGCGCCCGTGAGGTCTTCGGAGTCGTCGATCGAGGCGGCGTTGCCGACCCCTTCCGCCCCCGCGTTGATCCACTTGCGGATCAAACCCTTTTCGCTGGCCGTCAACTTCTGGCCGACGGGCGGCATTTTGTCCGAGCTGACCATTTCATACAGCAGGCTGAATTCCGCGGCGCGAATCCGCAGAGCCGCCCCCGATTTTCCGCCGGTCAGCAGCGAGGAGGGGCTGGTCAGGTTGAGCCCGGCCTTCGGCTCCACGCCAGCATGACAACGGATGCACTTCGATCGAATGATCGGCAGAATATCCTTCTCGAACGTCAGTTCCCGCTGTTCGGCGGCAAAGACTCCCGGCTGCAACAGCAGGACTGCAAGCAGGGCGCAGAGAGCCGAAAGACGCGTAGAACGCAGAGCAGCATTCGTCATCGAATGATCTCTTGAGAAATTGCCTGATCCAGTCCGTAGAACTTTGATCCACCTTAACGGGTACCGGCGGCATCGGCCATCCTCACGACATGGTGGAGGTGTACAGTATGTCGCCATTGCCGCGAGACTGGCCTCGTGCCAGCGATGCGAGGCCAGGACGGCGCGAGGAACCACGCGAATAAGTCACGGCACTGCTGGCGGAAGAAGATCGTCGCGGCAATGGCCAGAAGCGGTTTCTATACTGCCGGCTGCGGCTGCACTTTCAATTGGCTGGCAGCCAGCTTCTGAAGGCATCGGAAGGTGGGGGCTGCGGGAGAGATGTCACCGATTCCGTGACTGATCGTTCGCTTGCAGCTTCCACACCACGTCAACGTTTCAGTCCCGGCGGCCGACAATGAGCACCAACCGCTGCATGAATCGAGGACCGTGTGGACCAGCGACGTCGGCAACATGTGCAGATCTCGTGCGTCTGTTGAATCGCCGGGCGGGTCAATCGTCCCGCGTACAGGTTGCCTGCGTCGGCTGCCCTGCCTCCCTCGGCAGGGAGTCCGGGTGCCGAGCAACTGCTCATAACAGGTGTCTGTTTCCCTGGTTCCGTCGCACTGCTGGTGCACGGAATAACCCATCATCAACATCCGCAGGTTCATTCCGGGAGCGGCCCGCTGCCACCGAAAAGTTGAAGAACCGATTTCCCGGGGAACTCTCGCGGCAGTTTCCGCGTCATGAGTCTGTGACCGCTCCGAATCCTCGTGTCGGCCCGGCCTCCGTTTGAACTCTGAATAGCCGGAGAGGGCCATCGCCGGCCCTCTATATTTCTGATTCCCCATTCCGTGATTTCGGGGAATATCTCCAGGGGACTGCGCATCCTCATCTGTGGCGAGCCAGTTACACATCAACCAGCTTCTCCGCTCGCCGTTTCTGCAGGGCTTGCCGCCGCTCCGCCGCTGTCTGCAGGAAAGATTCGTCCGTCGCGTCGCCGCTGTCCGCCGGCGGCAGGGATCCCGGCCACCAGGTGCGCCCCCGCTGCGCGCTGAGCCTCTTGCACCGTTCAACAGGAAAATGCCATGAATCCACGCTTCAGCTACTGGTTTCCAAGTGCCGTGATGATGCTTCTGCTCGTCGGCTGTGGCGAATCAGAGGGTATTCCGGAAACCCACTCCAGTCGTCCTGCCAGCGAGTCATTCGGCGCAGATGCAGCGGCCCCGCCCGCGTCGGAAGCGTCAGACGACCTCTACCAGCTGGACGGTGCGAGCAAGCCCATTGCGACCTCCAGCGGGGCCTCCACTTCCAGTCCGGCACCGATGCGGGAACTTCAGCCTGCGGCACCGTCTGCCGCTTCACCCGCTGGATTCGCTGACAACTTGATCGGCGCCGACCTTGCAACACCAGGTGGTGTGAGGGATGAAGCGGAATTCAACACCGACGCGTATGACCATATCGTCGAGAACGAATTTCTCGCCGCTCGGCAGAACCCGCTCTCCACGTTTTCCATCGACGTCGATTCGGCATCCTATTCCAATGTCCGTCGGTTCCTGAACCGCCAGCAGCTGCCACCGCCCGATGCCGTGCGGATCGAAGAACTGGTTAATTACTTTACTTATGCTTATCCGCAGCCCGAGGGCGACGTGCCATTCTCGGTGAATGTGGAAGTGGCGGGCTGTCCGTGGCAGACAAAGCACCGGCTGGTGCGGATTGGCCTCAAGGGCCGGGAGATCGAATTCGACCAGCGGCCGCTGACCAGCCTTGTCTTTCTGCTGGATGTTTCCGGCTCGATGAATCAGGCAAACAAGCTGCCGCTGGTCAAGTCGGCCATGAAGCTGCTGGTCGAACAGCTCGGCGAGAACGACAGCGTGGCAATCGCGGTGTACGCCGGGAACTCTGGCGTGGTGCTGCCTCCCACCCCTGGCAACCGCCGGGAGGAAATCATGTCGGCACTCGACCGGCTGTCGGCAGGTGGCTCCACGAATGGAGGAGAGGGCATCGAGCTGGCCTATTCACTGGCTCAGGATTCCTATATCGAAGGCGGCGTGAACCGCGTGATTCTGTGTACCGACGGCGACTTTAATGTCGGAACGACGAATCACAGCGAGCTGGTGCGGCTGATCGAACAGAAGGCGAAGTCGGGCGTGTTTCTCAGTGTGCTGGGCTTCGGCATGGGAAACTACAAAGATACCACGCTCGAAAAACTGGCCGACAAGGGCAACGGGAATTACGGTTATATCGATACGCAGAACGAAGCCCGCCGGCTGCTCGTCGAACAGCTGAACGGCACGCTGGTGACGATTGCCAAGGACGTGAAGATTCAGGTTGATTTTAACCCCGCCCGGGTCGCCGCCTATCGTCTGATCGGCTATGAAAACCGCATGCTGAAAGCCGAGGATTTCCGTGACGATACGAAAGACGCTGGCGAAATTGGTGCCGGCCACACTGTCACTGCGCTGTATGAAGTGATTCCTGCGGGACAGCCCGTTCCCGGGACGGATGTCGAACCTTCAAAGTACACCACGCCGCCGAAGGATCAAGAACCCACGCAGCCAGCCGAGGACGGGGACGCGAGTAACGAGCTGTTAACCGTGCGGCTGCGGTATAAACACCCCGAAGCCGACAGAAGCCTGGCTCTGCGTGTGCCGGCTGTGGACGAAGGGAAGGAGTTCGACAAAGCCTCGGGCGATTTCCGGTTTGCCGCAGCTGTAGCCCAGTTTGGCATGCTCCTGCGGGATTCAAAGCACCGCGGTGAGGCAAACTTCGATGCGGTCATCGAGATTGCCGCCTCGGCCCTTGGCCCGGACCATTCCGGCTACCGGACCGAGTTTCTGCAGCTGGCTGGCACCGCACGGAAACTGAAGGGCGCAGG
>JAGQPV010000158.1 GCA_020426545.1 Planctomycetaceae bacterium | reverse complement strand
ATCGGCGACGACGGGTTCCAGTTTGTACATGCACTTGCCGGCCACCCACAGCTCGTCGTACATCGGCGGAGCACAGGAAAGCACCTGGCGGTAGGCCCGGGGTTCCCGCCGAATGTGAACCTGCCCCGACAGGTCGGCCGCCTGATCCCAGGCTGCTTCCGGAGTGCCATAGAACGCACCGTACAGCCGGGCCAGAGGATCGACCACGAAAGCCAGGCAACGGCGCTCACAGGGAATCATCTGCGCGGCTCGGTTCACCACCTGACGCACGGGCGTGTCCTTCACCCCGATGATGCCCACATTGGTAATCAGCGCGCCCAGCCAGTGAAAGAAATTCAGCAGTTCCGGCCCGGCAATGCCCGGAAAGAAGTATTTGTTCCCGCCGGAGAAACCCACTACCTCGTGCGGAAAGACCGGGCCCAGCACCAGCAGGACATCATAATCCTCGATCATCGAGTTGATCTGCACATTAACTTCTTCCGACATCAGCCCGCCGGAAATCTGTTCGGTATCCTGCCGGGTCAGCCGGCCGAGGCTCAGCAGCCGGGACGGGTCGTCCCACGCATGATTGAACAGCCCCACACCGGCCAGCCGGCCACTGCGGTCTTCTGCGGAGATGCCCAGCAGCCGGCACAGGGCCTCTTCGGGCATGGGCGGGTGCGTGCCCAGGGCAACCAGCACATCAATCTTCGCCGCGGCCGGCTGCAGGTGCCCGTACAGCGTGTGAAACAGCAGTGGCAGCGGCGCGGTGCGGGTGGCGTCGGGCACAATCACCAGCACCCGCTTCCCGCGGTAATCTTCCGCCGGGACTTCCCGGGTGATCAGCTGGCGGACTTCGTCGTCGGACAGGACGGGCAACGGTTCAGTCATCGGGGTGAACAGGGCTTTTCAGTCAGAGGGTTCAGCGGAGAAAACGCAGCGGCAGCCGGCAAACGGCGGGCACGGGCCGGCAGAGATTCCTGCAGACAACGTTTCATTCAGACCGGACTTCACTCGAGAGCCGGCGCCGCACGGGGCTCCGGCTCCGGTGGTTCCCGATCCATCATCATCAGGCCGCCAATTGTCAGCAGCGTACCAGCGATCAGCCCGCCCGTCACGGGTTCGGCGAACATCACCACGCCCACCACGGCACACATGGAGGTCTGCGAGGCGTTGATCAGGTTGGCCCGATTCACCGACAGATACCGGAGTGCCCCGCTGACCGCGAAAAAGGCCACCGCGTTGAACACGCCCGCCGCCAGCATGATGGTCAGTTCGCGGGGAGTCGTCGCCAGCAGGCTTTCGGTCCCCATCCGCACCCAGCTGATCGCTCCCAGGGCCACCATGCCTACCAGACTCAGCGGCAGCAATGTGGCCGAGACGGAAATCTGCTGCCGCACGGCGATGCGGATCACGACACCGCAGGCCCCGTAAGCCGCCCCGGCGACACAGGCCGCCAGTACCGCCAGCAGGATGGAAGAACTGTCCCGCTGACTGGTCATGGCTTCTGTGGCTTCGCCTGCGCCCGAACTGAGTACACCAATCGCCAGGATCAGCACGCCCATCGCCACAGCTGATCTGCCGCTGACGGCCTCTCCCAGCAGAACCCGGCCCAGCGTGGCTCCGGTGGCAATCAGCGTGGCGAAAATCAGCGGGACAGTCAGAGCCAGCCCGCCCAGACTCAGGGCCCACTGAAAGGCGACGTTCCCGCCCAGCTGCATCACCAGCCCGGTAATGGTCAGCGGCAGGACGAGCCGGCGGGGAGTCAGCGCCGGCAGCCCCCGCGAGCTGCGCCAGAGGATCAGCCCCACAGCCAGAGCGGTTGCCGGAACGGCTTTCCAGGCCGAAACCCAGATCGCCCAGTCCATATCACCCGGTCGCGCCACCTGCCGCAGCTGCAGATTGGCGGCGGTATAGGCCAGAGCCGAGGTCACGCCCAGCAGTGTCCCCCGTGTCACCGGGTCGCTGAGCCAGCCCCGGTTATTGCTGTCGGAAGCAGCCTGCGGCTCCGCGGACACGGGCCGCCCCGCGGACGTGCCCTGCCCGGGCTCAGGCGGCTGCGCGGCGGCAGCAGAATGATTCACGGCAGAGCCCGGTTCGGCAGCACTGCCAGCGGTCAGCACCGGAGCGGTGGAATCACGCGACTGATCAGCCTGCAGAGTCTGACTGGCTCCGCCGGACGGACTGGCCACGGGGCGGGAAGAACGGGGTTCGGGCATAAGAGAGCGCAACGGCCGGCAGAACCTCCGGAATGACCGGAGTGCTGCGCCAGCTGGTCATTCCAGGCGGGGCGACTGCTGTACGGCCATGAACCGACCCGCGCAGGCAACCGCGGGGTCTGACCGTGCAAACCAGCTCAGATGCTCTCAGATCTCCGGGCGATCCGCAACCGGCTGACACCTGGGGCCGCCGCTCGCCACCATTCCGCCTGTCAGAGCAGTTCCGGCAGCGGATGATGGCCATCGACCAGGTACTGTGGACGACCGGCGAGGTCGTTCAGCTTGGTTTCGGAATCAATTCCGAGGAACCGGTACAGCGAAGCGTGCACTTCGCCGAAGTGGATGGGCCGTTCGACAATCTCGCCGCCCAGCCGATCGGTGGCTCCAATGACCTGTCCCGTGCGGAATCCGCCGCCGGCAATCAGCCCGCCACCCACCTGCGGCCAGTGATCGCGACCGGCATTCCCGTTGATTTTGGGAGTCCGCCCGAACTCGCCCCAGGCCACGACGGCCACATCGTCGCCCATGCCCCGCTCGTGCAGATCTTCAATCAGGGTCGAGAGACCGCGGTCGAAGTAGGGCAGATGCGTGTTCTTTGCCTCGCTGAAGTTGTTGCTGTGGAAATCCCAGCGACCGAAATTCAACGTGACCACGCGGGCCCCGGCTTCCACCAGCCGGCGGGCCAGCAGGAAATGCTCCAGATTCCGGGGAGCCCCGTCGCCATACCGGTTGGGATTCCCCTTCCCGTACCGCTCGCGGATCGCCGGATCTTCTTTCGACAGATCGAGTGCATCAGCCAGGCGGCTCGAAGTGAGGATATCGAGGGCCTGTTCGTTGATCTGATCGAGGCCGGCAAAGGTGCCGGAGGTATCGCCATCGCGGCGGAGCGTATCGAGCTGCCTGCGCAGCTGCCGCCGGTCCTGCAGACGTTCTTCGGAAATTCCGTGCAGAATCATGTCATCGCGGGCCGGGCCGGACGGACGAAAAGCCGCATGCCCCACGCCCAGGTAACCCGGCAGACCGGGAGAACCGTAGGGAGCGTGGCCGGCATCGGGCGCCAGACCAATGAACGGCGGGACGGAGGGATTGGTGGCCCCCTGCACGCGGGACACGATGGAGCCGATCGACGGCCAGCCACCCGGTGGCTGGTTCCGTGTGCTGCGGCCGGTATAGCAGATGAACGAATCGTGCGCGCCATTCGGCGAACCATGCACGGAACGCAGCGGCACGCATTTGTCCATCACGCGGGCCATGCCGGGCATGTGCTCGCAGATGCGGATGCCGGGCACAGTGGTGTCAATCGGCAGGAACTCGCCGCGAATCTCCTGCGGTGCATCCATCTTCAGGTCGTACATGTCCTGGTGCGGAGGGGCTCCCACCATATAGATCATGATGACCGCCTTCGGCGACCGGCTGATCCCGGACTGCTGTTCCGCCCGCAGCAGTCCCGGCAGAGACAGGCCACCCATACCAAGGGCACCAATCCGCAGGACTTCCCGACGGGACATTCCATCGCACAGGCGGGATTTCGGGCCGAGAATGCTCAGCATGATGATACTCGGTGGGGCAGTGGGCGGGAGGAATTGACGAGACTTATCAATTGATACCGATATAAAGTCTAGCGGAGCCGGGCTGGCGACTCAATGGCACCCGGATTGGCAGGCCGGCGGAAGCCGGCACACCGCGTCGCCCCCGGTCAGAACAGAGGGGGAAAACCGGCCTCCCGCCGGCAGCTGGAAAGCTGGGCCAGGTGGAAACCGAAGTGGTTCGTCAGCATCAGAGCGACGAGGTCTCCCACATCGCTGATGGGCGAATTGGCGAACGGGGCGAATCCGTGATCGTGAGAGAGGTACGGCTCGCAGTCTTCGCTGGTCGCCATTTCCTGCAAACGGGTGTAGCCTTCCAGAACCGACGTCATCAGCAGTTCCCGGGAAGGGGCCTGCTCTGGAGTCACCTCTCCGGAGGATCCCGGCCCGAACAGCGGCATCCACTCGGGATGCTGCACGGTTCCGCCGAGCAGCTGCTGTCCCATCTCGGCGACAAGGGCCAGATGCCCGAGAATCCACACGGGCGAATGCCCGTGTCCGGCTCCGGGAGTCAACAGTTTCCCGTCGTCGAGATCGGCCATCAGCTGGGAAAGAATGCCGAGCTGAAACAGGTTGTTTGCTGCCTCGCGATTAAGCATGTCGCTGCCTGTCCCTTTCAGAATGCTGCTGTTTCGCCACCTGTCCGTCAGGCGGAAATTCTGGTGACAAACGTCACCGCGGCCAGGCCTGTCACGATCAGCGGCCACCATTTTATCGGGATAAAGAACAGCGAATGCTGGCTGCTGTCGGAGGAAAATACAAGGTGATCGATCGCCAGGATCAGTCCGGCCGCCACCACCAGCGCGGTGGGCAGTGCATAAGCATTCTGCTGGTAGAAGTTGTCGTTGCCGGTCAGGTTCTCGGTGGCGACTTCCATCAGCAGTGAGGACACAAACACGAGAACCGCCACCAGATAACCATGGCCCGACCACACAATCATCGTTGTTCCCCTGGTGAATAAACCACAGGCCCGGCGTGCACCGCGGAGTACTGAGGACGGCCACATATGGCGGAGGCAGCCCGTGGTATTTCCCCGCAGCAGCATGGCCTCACCGGCGAATCGGTTCGGCCCTGACGAAGAGATTCGCGGGGGCTTTCTCGTAGTATTTGAACAGAGCCGGACAGATCCAGCCTTCCATCGGCGGATCATCCAGCGCGTAGTAATTCCCGCCGGAATCTCCGTGCTGCCGGGAAGCCTGCCATTGATTGAACACGTCTTTCCGGACAGCGTCCACAGGATTCCGGTCTCTGCGGCGCTCTCCGCGAACCTGGCCCGGCCGGAAGCTGTCCTGTCTGATCTTCCCGCACAGTCCGCGGACCGTCAAAGCCACGCCACCGGCAAAGTCATGCAGTTCCCCGCAATGGTCGACAGGCCCGGTCTACCGGCACGAACAGTTTCAGGAAAGTCGCACACACCCGGAGCAGCGGGGGCATGGTGGTAGTCGCTGCCCGCGCTCCCGCCTACAATGCAGCCGGAAGACAGACCTACCGCGGAAGGCTCTGCGGCCACGTGTACTCATGCCGCCCTGCGGCAGAACCCGCAACCGCCCCCGTGCAGCCTCTTCAATGAAGTTCGACCGATGTCACAGCCGACGCTCCCCCAGCATCAGGACCACCCGCGGAGTTTTCACGACTCAAAGTTCGTGTACCCGGTGCTGTCCCGCCGCAGCGGGGGGATTTCGGTGGGAATCAATCTCAACCCCGACCGAGTCTGCAATTTCGACTGCATCTACTGTCAGGTCGATCGGCGTTCCGAATCCGAGACCCGCTTTGTCGAACTCGACCAGCTGCTGGAGGAAGTGGACCGGCTGCTGGAAGCCGTCCGCACGGGCCGCCTGTACGAAGACCCGAAGTTCGCCACGGTGCCGGAACATCTCCGCCGGCTGAACGACCTGGCCTTCTCGGGCGACGGGGAACCTACCACCTTCCGGAATTTCGATTCCATCGTGCAGGCAGTAGCCGACATCAAACAGCGGCATGGCATGCACGACGTGAAAATGGTGCTGATCACCAATGCTTCGATGTTTCATCGCCCGGTGGTGGAACGGGGCCTGGCGATTCTCGATGCGAACCAGGGCGAAATCTGGGCCAAGCTCGACGCGGGCACGGAAGAGTATTACCACCTGATCGAACGGACGCGGATCCCGTTCCAGCGGATTCTGGATAATCTCACCGCGGCCGCGTCGGTCCGTCCGCTGGTGATTCAGAGTCTGTTCATGCGGGTCAATGGAGCAGGCCCCGACGAACAGGAAATCGCCGAATACGGCCGCCGGTTGAACGAAATCACCGCGGCGGGTGGTTCAATCCGTCTGGTGCAGGTCTACACGGTGGCCCGTCCTCCGGCCGAGTCCTTCGTGATGCCTCTGTCGGACAGCGAAGTCGATTCCATCGCCGATACGGTCGCGTCCGCCACGGGCCTTGCGGTCGAGCGATACTACGGCAGCCCCGGCTGAACACCAGACAGCCGCGCGACGAAATCGCCTGCCCCGGCTGTTCGTCCATTCGGCCCCGCCGCACCAGTGGCAACCCCACATCGGGCCGTCGATTCACGGCTGAGTTCGGCAAACCTCCGGCAGCCGGCCCCCACGCCGAATGATGGCCCCGCAACTGGAGATCCGCACGACGCTGGTTCTCAGCGGCCGGGAGGTCGGCTCTCTGGCCTGGCAGCCGGGGTTCCCGGCAGAATCCTGTCCGCATCGGCTGCCGGTGCGGGGGACAGCAGCAGGCCCGCATCGACAGCCACATCCAGCAGACCACGCCCGGCCTGCCACAGCTGGCGGAACACCTCGACATACCGGCCCGAATCGATGTTCCGGTGCAGCCCCCGCAGCAGAGCGCAGCCTCTGGCTTCGTCGAGGAACACCATCATGGCGGGCAGCAGGTATTCTTCGACTCCGTCCACCCGCGATGGATCACTCCCGCAGCACACGGGCACGATTCCAGCCAGCCGACTGCCGAAGACTTCGCGGTTGTGGGCCACCGCTTCATGAATACTCTTCTCTTTGGGTGACCGAGGCTCCTGCCAGTCGTAGGGGGGAGACCACTCGAGCGGCGGGCGGAGCAGGTCGACGTGCGTCAGCACGCCCAGCGCGGGCGGTCGTTTCGACTGGGGATGTTTCTCGAACCACTCATCCAGCGACCGCAGGATTTCCACATCGGTCTGACGGGCCGGGTTGCGGGCATCCAGCACCATCAGCACCAGATCGGCCTGCTGCACCGCCTGCAGGGTTTCTTCAAACCGCTTCCGGCTGCTGCCGGCTTCGTCGTATCCCGGAGTATCGAGCAGCGTCAGCGAGCCACCGGTCTCCGGCAGTGGCAGCAGATGACGCCGCACCAGCTGCGTGGTCGGCAGAATATCGGTAGCGGCCTCCGCTTCTCCCAGCAGGGTATTTATCAGACTCGACTTGCCGGCATTCACCTGCCCCACCACCGCCACGGCGATTTCCACCGCCTCCTGCTTCCCCTTGCCGGCCGCAGCCGGGGCCGAGGCCGCGGAAGCGGGCGCAAGCTGTGACAGGTCTGCTCCGGTTCCTTCCCGCCTGCCGACCGACTTCTGCCAGGCCACAGTGCCGGCCCGCAGCCGCCCACTGTTCAGTTCGATCAGATAGAACCCGGCCCGTTCAATGAACTCGCTGGCAAATCGTGTCAGCAGCTGGGTTTTCATGCCCTGCCACGATGCTTCCTGCATCAGGTAGCGGGGAAGTCGGGTCGGGTCGAGCCAGGAACCCACCACCCACCAGCCGTACTTGATGGCCGACAGGGGAGCATCCAGCTGTTGGGGCAACCGGCCCAGCCGCCGCCATTGACCAATCGTAATCAGGTGACTGGCGGGAATCCGGGTGCGAAACCATTCCGTCAGATCCGTCAGCACCAGCTGCGAAGCCGCCAGCACTTCCACTGCACTGAGCGAAGCCATCGCGTCCACACTGTGCGGGTGGTATTCCCGTGCCACCCGGTCGGCCAGCTGACGGGCGGTCTGCAGGTACCACTGCGGTTCAATCAGTTCTTCCGCGCTGGCTTTGCGGGCGTTCCGCTGGAACTCGCGAACGACTTTCCATGCCTGGCTGTCACGAGCCGTCCAGTGGGCCGGCAGGCGAGTATCGGTCGAAGGCAACTGCTCCTCGGCACTGCTGCTCTGCCAGTTCCGCCAGCAGAGCCAGGCCAGCAGCCAGCAGCCGGCGGCCAGCCACATCAGGGGGATCAGCCAGCCCGACCGATACAGCGCGAGTGAACCGTAAATGGCAAATGCCAGCACGGGAACGGCATACAGAATGCCTGCCAGAATCAGCCGTATTTTCCGCCAGTTCATTCGGTTCCCGATTCCATCTGACCGCTGCCGGCTGCGTCCTGACGGTGCTGCCAGACGCGTTTTGCCACCGAAACCTGGTTCTGCCAGACCTGCTCGATCTGAGCGTCCGTCGGCAGATTGCCCCGCCGGATTTCTCCGAAATACCAGCAGCAGGCCTTTCCCAGCCCGTAGGTACTGGCGAACGCCAGGCCCGCGTTCAGCACGCTGCCCCAGCCGGGTACAAATTTGGCGGCTTCCCGAACGGCCATCCGCATCAGAATCCGCCCGCCCACCGCTCCCGCCACCCGGGCCACGACAGCCGCACTGGCTTCCTGCCCGTAAATCCGCGACAGCTGATGGACCAGGTGCGACTGCAGGGCCAGCACTGCGGGAATATCCAGCCAGGGCACGGGGAATGCCGCCGCAGTGGCCGCCATCGAGGCATAGGCATACACCCGCGGCATGGCCTTCCGCTCGTGATAGTCCCGGAGGGAATCCATCACATCCTGCAGACTGGCCATGGCCTGGCGACACCCGGCCGGCATCAGTTCAATCACGGCCGCCTTGAGACGATCGGCACCGAACTGCGGCTGATCGAACCCGTCGCCCGGCTGCGTCAGGTCGATGGGGACAATCTGATCGACCAGCCCCGCAAAAGCCCGGGTGTGCCCGGCGATGCTGCGGCGGAGTTCTTCCGGAATCTGCGAGGTGTCTCCCTGGGGACTCCACGGATCGGGAACCGGGTGCTGTTCGCCGGGGTAGGCTTCATGCAGGCAGGTAAGGGCCAGCAGGACGGGCCGGTCGGGGTTGCGGCGGCGAATTTCCTTCAGCGGGTCGATCACCGCCGCCTGAGCGTGGTCGGTCACCCGGGCGGTGACAATCATGACATGCGTCGAGGGATCGAACCGGGCCAGGTCCTCCTCGGGATTGTAATCCGGCTCGCCCAGTCCCCGGGTATCGAGGAACTGCAGCACCGGGTTCTCGGCATCGGGAAAATCGTACTGCTGCGAAAAACGGGTCTGCGGCCGGAACCCCGTTCCGATCTCCGCGGATGTCGCTTCCGTCAGACAGCGAATGATCGACGTTTTGCCGCTGCCCGTCCGGCCGAACAGCCAGATCACCGGAATCGGCATCTCTTTCAGGATGCGGGAACGCAGCTCTTCAAACTTCTGGTCCGACATGCCGGAAGGGTTGAAGAGCGAAGCGAGACTCTTGAACATGAACGGGCCAGTTTCCTCAAGAGGCAGTTCGCCAGGCGGGAAGGGACACAGTGGCAGGGATAACGGAACGAGGTGCCCATGCCGACAGCTGCCGATGATCATACCGGAGATTCCGCCGCAGCACGCAGGCTGGCGCAGTCTCTGCTGCAGCCGGATCTCTGGGTGGTCGATTCCCACCAGCCCGGCACCGCCGCACAGCTGATGGAAACGCACATCTCCCGTATCATTCTAACGGGGAACAGTGCGTTCAAGCTCAGGAAACCCGTCAATCCAGGCTTCGCCGATTTCAGCACACTGGCAAAGCGGAAATTCGACTGCGAAGAAGAACTGCGGCTCAATCGCCGGCTGTCCCCCCACCTCTATCTGGGGATAATCCCCATCACCGGCACGCCGGAGCAGCCGGAAATTGATGGCGACGGGCCACCCATTGAGTACGCCGTTCACATGCGGCGGTTTCCCCAGGAAGCCCTGCTGCTGCGTGTCTGCGAGGAAGGCCGGCTCCAGCCGCATCACATCGACCGGCTCGCGGAGGAACTGGCTGACTTCCATCTGTCGATTCCGCCCGCCCCGGTCGACTCCACCCTGGGCACACCCGCCGATGTGCTGGCTGCAGCGCGCGGCAACTTCGAGCACCTGCAGCCCGTGCTGCAGTCTCTCAGCGAGTCCCTCGCCAGTCAGCCGGCGGAGCGCAGTGACGGCCTGTCGCTGGCACAGGTCGATCAGACGAAAGGGACCATCGACGAACTGCAGCAGCTGACGGAAGAAACCTTTCAGCAGCTCGAACCGCTGTTCAGGCTCCGGCGGGAGCAGGGCTGGATTCGCGAATGCCACGGCGATCTGCACCTGCAGAACATGCTGCTGGAAGACGACCGGGTGGTCATCTTCGACTGCGTGGAATTCAACGAGGAATTCCGCTGGATCGATATTCTCTCCGATGTGTGCTTCGCCGTGATGGACCTGGTGGCGAACGGTCACCCGGCACTTGGCTGGCGACTGCTCGACCGCTGGGTCGAACGCACCGATTCGTATTCCGCCCTGCCGGCAGCCCGGTTTTATCTGGTGTACCGGGCCATGGTGCGGGCCAAAGTCGCCGGTATTCGCCTGCAGAATGCGCTGGAAGAACTGGCACAGGGAGAACAGGTCGAGCTCAACGCCGACTGGGAAGAACTGGCCCGATACGTCCGCCTGGCACGTGAATTCACATCGGTTTATCTGCCGGCCCTGATTCTGACATACGGCGTCTCCGGCAGCGGAAAGACCACCCTCACCAGCCCGCTGGTGGAACAGCTGCCCGCCATT
>JAGQPV010000157.1 GCA_020426545.1 Planctomycetaceae bacterium | reverse complement strand
ATCGACGACGTTGATGACCCGGGTGCGGATCATCGACGACGTTGATGACCCGGGTGCGGATCGCGGGCAGCTCCTCGCGCAGGATCGAAACCGCGGCCAGCGTCTCCAGGGTGGGTACATCACCGCAGCAGGCCAGGATGAGGTCCGGGGCTTCATCCGAACTGCGTTCTCCTCTCTCGTTGCCGGCCCAGTCCCAGACGCCGATACCTTTGGCGCAGTGCGCCGCGGCAGCGTCCATCGTGAGCCACTGCGGCGCAGGGTGCTTGCCGGCGACCACCACGTTGACATAGTGGCGACTGCGCAGGCAATGGTCCATCACCGACAGCAGGCAGTTGGCATCCGGTGGAAGATAAACACGAATAATCTCTGACTTCTTATTGACGACGTGATCGATAAATCCCGGATCCTGATGGCTGAATCCGTTATGATCCTGCCGCCAGACATGAGATGAGAGCAGGTAATTCAGCGAGGCAATTGGTCTCCGCCAGGGAATATGATTGCAGACCTTCAGCCACTTGGCGTGCTGATTCAGCATGGAATCCACAATGTGGATGAATGCCTCGTAACAGTTAAAGAAACCGTGGCGACCTGTCAGCAGATAGCCTTCCAGCCAGCCCTGGCACTGATGTTCCGACAGCACTTCCATCACCCGCCCGTCCGCTGCCAGATGGTCATCGCCGGGAATTGTCTCGCCCACGAAGCCCCGGCCGGTGACTTCAAAGACATCTCCCCAGCGATTGGAAGCGTTCTCATCGGGGCTGAACACCCGGAAGTTCCGCGCCGCCAGGTTCTGCCGCATGACATCCCGAATATACTTCCCCTGCACACGGGTGGCTTCCGCTGTGGTGCTGCCCGGGTGGGGCACATCGACTGCATAACTGCGAAAGTCCGGCAGACGAAGGTTTTTCATCAGCAGGCCACCATTGGCATGCGGACTGGCCCCCATCCGTTTCCCGCCGGTCGGGGCGAGGGCTGCCAGCTCTGGCCGCAGGCTGCCCGCTTCATCAAACAGCTCTTCCGGCCGATAACTCTTCATCCACTCTTCCAGCAAAGTCACATGAGCCGGATTCTCGTGCATCGCGCCCATGGGGACCTGATGGCTTCGCCAGCTGCCCTCGACCTGATGCCCGTCAATCTCGTGCGGGCAGGTCCAGCCTTTGGGAGAGCGGAGCACAATCATGGGCCAGCGGGGACGTGTGCTGTCCCCGGTTTCTCGCGCGTGCTGCCTGATCCGCTGAATCTCTGCCACCACCTGCTCCAGCACAGTCGCCATCAGCTGATGCATGGTTTCCGGATCGTCGCCTTCGACGTAGTACGGCGTGTAACCGTAGCCTCGCAGCAGCTGGTCCAGTTCCTCATGGCTGATGCGGGCCAGCACCGCGGGGTTGGCGATCTTGTATCCGTTCAGATGCAGGATCGGCAGCACCACCCCGTCCTGCACAGGATTGAGAAACTTGTTCGAGTGCCAGCTTGTGGCCAGCGGGCCGGTTTCCGCTTCTCCATCGCCAATCACACAGGCCACAATCAACTCGGGGTTGTCGAACGCCGCCCCGAAGGAATGCGACAGGGCATAACCCAGTTCTCCCCCTTCATGAATGCTGCCGGGAGTTTCCGGAGCAACATGGCTGGGAATTCCACCAGGAAAGCTGAACTGCTTGAACAGCCGGCGAAGGCCCGCCTGATCCTGTGTAATATCGGGATAGTGTTCGGTGTAGGTTCCTTCCAGATAAGTATTGGCGACCAGTCCGGGACCGCCATGCCCCGGCCCGGTGACATATAACATGTCGAGGTCGTGTCGGCGGATGACCCGATTCAGATGAGCGTAGATAAAATTCAGGCCGGGCGTGGTACCCCAGTGGCCGAGAAGTCGCGACTTGATGTGCTCCTTCCTCAGCGGTTCCCGCAGCAGCGGATTGTCCAGCAGATAAATCTGCCCTACGGACAGATAATTCGCGGCCCGCCACCAGGCGTCGATGAGTTTCAGTTCGTCAGCAGTCAGCGGGTTCGACATGGAAGCACTTTCCGTGCACATTCCGGATGTTGATCTGAGCGCATTCTGTCAGGTTCAGTCCAGCTGCATTCTCCCTGCTGAGAATAGCAACGTGGTGTGAATCTGCCATGCAGATTTCTGGCCAGTCGTGAAAGAACATCCACGTTGTCCGATGACTGCTCGCGGAAAATCCGCTCTGCAAGCCAGCGGCCGGTGAGTTTCCAGGACCTGCGGACTCGACAGACAGGCCGGAGCAGGTCACTGTACAGTGCGGGTACACCCCGCGGGCCAGGCGTTGCTCCGGGTGACCGACTGACAAAGACTGACTGCGATGGAACCTGATATGGCAGAACAATCGAACTGGCGGCAGCTGCCGACTCGGTGCGGCACAATTTCCGTGGCCTGCTGGCTGCTGCTCGCGGCCGCCTCCGCAGCGGAGACACCAGCCCCGAAGACCGCAGAGGCAGACTCGTCCCGGCAGCAGAGCATGGCGGGCGAGGGCTGGACAGCGGCCCGGACCTTCCCGGCCGCCGAGGCCCATCAGGCAGCCGCTGCCGATGGCCAGCGGTTCTACGCTGTTACCAATGGCTCAATCGCCGTGTACGACCGCCGGACCGGCGAGCGAATCGGTGTCAGTCAGGGTGCGGCGAAGCATCTCAACAGTGGCTTCCTGCACAAGGGAAAGCTGTATGCGGCCCATTCGAACTTTCCCGGCAAACCCGAACAGAGCCAGCTGCGACAGCTCGACCTGAAAACGCTGGAGCTGACGACTGCTCACGATTTCGGCGACAACGGCGGGAGCCTGACCTGGGCGGTGTTCGAGGACGGGGCGTGGTGGTGCAACTTCGCCCGATATGGTGCGGAGAACAGCGGCACGTTCCTGGTGCGGTATGACAGCCAGTGGAACGAAACTGGCCGCTGGACCTACCCGGAAAAGGTCATCAGCCAGCTGGGCCAGTTCAGTCTCTCGGGCGGGTTGTGGCACGACGGGCATCTGCTGGTGACCGGCCACGATGACCCGCACGTGTTTCGTCTGAAACTGCCCGCGGAGGGGCAGGTGCTGGAGTATGTGGATCAGCTGCCGGTCCCGTTTACGGGGCAGGGCATCGCGGTCGATCCTCTCACCGGCGGACTGGTGGGCATCAACCGGGCAAAGCGGCTGGTCGTCTTCGCCGAGCCGGTCGTGCCCCGGCCCATCCGGCTGCGGGTGCTGACCTACAACATTCACCATGCGGAAGGTGTGGATGGCCGGCTGGATCTGGAGCGGATTGCCGGAGTGATCCGCGAATCCCGGGCCGATATCGTGGCCCTGCAGGAAGTCGATCAGAAAGTTCGCCGGTCGGAACAGGTGGACCAGCCAGCGGAACTGGCCCGGCTGACCGGCCTGCATGTCGCTTTCGGCAGCAATATCACTCATGAAGGCGGCCTGTACGGCAATGCCGTGCTGTCCCGTTACCCGGTTCTGAAGCACCGCAATCATCAGCTGCCGAACATCAACCGGGGCGAGCAGCGGGGTGTGCTGGAGGCGGAACTGCAGATTCCCGGCGCGAGCAGTCCGCTGCTGCTGCTGGCTACGCATTTTGACCATCGGCCGGCTTCCGCCGAGCGGCTGGCATCTGCGAAAGCCATCAATAAACTGGTGGAACAGCGGAAGAATCAGCCGGCTCTGCTGGCGGGCGACCTGAACGCCGTGCCCGCCAGCGGCCCCCTGGAGGAACTGACGGGAATGTGGCAGTCGGCAAGTTCAGAAGAGCAGCCGACTGTTCCGGTTGGCCGACCGACCGTGCAGATTGACTATGTGCTGCTGCGGCCATCGAACCGCTGGCAAGTGATTTCCAGCGAAGTGCTGGACGAAGCCGTGGCTTCCGACCACCGGGCACTGCTGGCGGTACTCGAGCTGAAACCCGCGGGAAGCCCTGAAAATGCCGCGAACGGTGCCCCTGCGGAGGGCTCAACGCAGGGCAGCGGAAAGACAGATCTTGCCGGAGAACAGGAATGACATCCGCCGAAACAACTCCGTGGACCTCGTTTGAAACCACAATCTCCGACCTGGAACGCAACGGCACCAATGCCCTGCAGCTGCTGACAACCGGTGCGGTTCCCGCGGTGATCTTCCGGAATGCCTTTCCGGCGGATGAGTGTCGGTCGCTGGTGGAGTTTCTGACCGACCAGGAGCTGATGTACCGCAGCGGCGACCCGCGAATCGACCAGCGGGCCATTCCGGCGGAGCGGGTGGATCGCTGGACTCAGCAGGGACTGAACCCCGGCCAGAGTACCCGCCGCCGGATCGACATTGGCACCAGTCTGGGCAATCTGGGGGACGACAAGGAACGCTTCCTCGCCGATTCCGCCCGGACGCATGCTCTGTTCCAGCAGCTGTTCCGGGACCGGCCCAACCCGATTGATGTGGTGTACCGCAGCCTGCAGGCAATGGCCCCCGGACGCACCGTTCGCACCGCTAGAGAGCCTGGACCGGAGCCTGGCAGCTGGCAGGAATACGGGCCTGCCATCTTTCGCATCCACTACGGCGGGTATACCTACGGGCCGCATTTTGACAGCGTCCGGCTGCGGGAAAACCGTTCGTCCTATGCGGTTTACCGGTTTGAGCACCAGCTGGCCGGCGTGTTATGTATTCAGAATTCCACTCTGGAAGGCCGTTCGGCGCAGGCCATCATGCACCGGCAGATGTGGAAACCGGAGATCGATCCCCTGCTGAACAACGGCCAGTTTCCCGAATACTGCCGCGAACAGCAGATTGAAAATATCTCCGTCGAACTGGAGCCGGGCGATTTGTACTTCTTCAACACGGGCACCATTCATGAGGTGCCCGGAGTGCCCGGCGACGAGCCACGGATCGTACTGGCCACGTTCATCGGCACTTCCGACGACGACAGCGAAATCATGGTCTGGTCGTAGGGCGGCGCGGCTGTCCGGGTATCCGGTCGGTTGAGGGCGCCACCGATACATATCGGCGGGATTGTTTCTTCCGGCACCGACCCTGCGACGGCCTGGCAATTCTGGACAGCAGCGCAGCCGTTCCCCCCCGGGCTCACGCACAGCTGGTCACCTGCCGAGGCAACGCAGCGGATGTCCAGGCGACATGCCCCTGGGGAAGTGCAGGCCGACGGCCTGTGGGTGCGAAAACCGGCTTGTGCCCCGCAGGGGGGACGGACGCTGTCCGGTCTGGTAAGATTCCACCCCAATCCGGCAGCCGCGGAATGTCCGCCCGAAAGAGCGTGGCATCCGCCACCCGGAAGCACGGTTCCTATGGGGTTTCGTGCGGCATGAGTTGATGAATCATCCCCAGATGAAGCCCTCACCGGGCAGCAGACCGACAGCGAGGAATTCCAGCGTGTCCCGTCCGAAGAACATGATTGTGGCGCAGTCCGGCGGCCCGTCGCCGGTTATCAACAACACTCTCCGCGGGATCGTCGAAACGGCGCGGGGGCTGGACGAGATTGGCACGGTGTACGGCGGGTGGCACGGCATCGAAGGCGTACTGCGCGAGGAACTGATTGACCTGTCGGCCCAGGATCCGGAAGAGATCGCCCTGCTGCGAACCACTCCTTCGGCCGGTTCCATCGGCACCTGTCGCTACAAGCTGCGGGAACAGTTTCCGGAAGATTTCGACCGCGTGCTGGATGTCTTCCGAGCACACGATATCGGCTATTTCATCTACATCGGCGGCAACGACTCGATGGACACGGCCAACAAGGTCGCCACCCTCGCCCGCGAACGGGGCCTGGATGTCGCCGGTATCGGCGGGCCGAAAACCATCGACAACGATGTGGGAGATTCCGAGTACCGGCTGATCGACCACACCCCCGGTTATGGCTCCACCGCCCGGTACTGGGCTCACATGGTGCAGATGGCCAACGAGGAGAACAACGGTTCCTCTCCCGCCGATCCGGTGCTGATCATGCAGGCCATGGGCCGCAAAATCGGCTACATTCCCGCTGCGGCCCGGCTGGCCGATCCGAACCGGGAAATGCCGCTGCAGATTTATCTGGCGGAGCGCAAAACCAGCCTCGAGCAGATTCACCACAACATCTGCGAAATGCTTCGCGAACGGGGCCGGGCGATTGTGGTGGTCAGCGAGGGGCTTGATGTGGGCGACATCGGCAAGCGGGCCGACAGCTTCGGGCATACACAGTTCAGCTCATCGAGTGTGACCGTCGCCCAGATGCTGACCAACTACCTGAATGAGCAGGGCCTGCCCGTAAAGGGTTCGGCCCGCTGCAATGTGCCGGGAACCGACCAGCGGCACAACATGGCCTATGCCTCGACAGTCGACCTGCAGGAAGCCTGGTACGTGGGACAGAAAGCAGCCCTGCTGGCCGCTGGCGGCGAGCACGGATATATGGCGACGATTCTGCGGACTGATCGGCAGAACTACACGGTCGCCTACGACAAGGCCCCGCTGGCCGAAGTGGCCAACAGCGAACGGACCTTCCCGGAAGAATGGATCAACGCCGCCGGAACCGATGTGACCGATGGCTTTGTGGAATATGCCCGGCCGCTGATCGGCGATGACTGGGTGTCCGTGCCGCTGGTCGATGGACGGCTGCGGTTCGCCCGACTGAAGCAGATTTTTGCCGACAGGAAGCTGGACTCCTATATTCCCCAGGCAGACCGGGCCGCAGCCAACGGGTGAGGCCTTCGCCCGCGGGCCGCAGCCGCTGCTCCAGCCGGAAACTGCCGACTGGCTCTTTCGGCTGGTCTTCCCGGCCCGGCCGCCCCGAAGAATCCGGCACAGCAACCTGACCGATTTCTCTCCACCACTCCTCATTCCGCGGGGATTGCCGCCAGGCCAGCTCGAAGAGCGGCCGGCCGGAATCACTCCGCACCGCCGCAGAAGAGAACAGGAACCATGTCCCATAATCCGCTTGACCACGATTTCCAGAAGACCAGCGACTTCCTGATCGGCATCGATTCCGACGGATGCGCCTTCGATACGATGGAAGTCAAGCACAAGGAATGCTTCATTCCCAACACGGTGCGGTACTTCAGCCTGCAGGCGGTTTCCCGCTATGCCCGCGACGCGGCCGAGTTCGTGAATCTGTATTCGAAATGGCGGGGCATTAACCGCTTTCCCGCGCTGATTCGCTCACTCGACCTGCTGCAGGAATGGCCGGAAGTGCAGCGCCGCGGAATCCCGATTCCCCGGCTGCAGGGTGTGCGGGACTGGATGGAACGGGAAACGAAACTGGGCAATGCGACGTTGCAGGCCGAAGTGGAATCGACCAACGACCCGGACCTGAAGCTGACGCTGGAATGGTCGGAAGCTGTCAACCGGACGGTGGACGAGTGCGTGCATGGCGTGGCTCCGTTCCCTTACCTGCGGGAGAGCCTGGAGAAACTGTCGGACAAAGCCGACATGATTGTCTGCTCGGCCACTCCCAACAGCCACCTGCAGCGGGAATGGGATGAACACGGCATTGCTCAGTACGTCTCGGCCATCTGCGGGCAGGAAGCAGGCAGCAAGAAGGAAACACTCGGCCAGGCCAAACGGTTCGGCTATGCCGAAGGCCACGTGCTGATGATTGGCGATGCCCCCGGCGACCGCGATGCCGCCCGGGCGGTGGGAGCTTTGTTCTATCCCATCAACCCCGGCGACGAGGAAGCCAGCTGGAAGCTGTTCCACGAGGAAGCCTGCGACCGCTTCCTGAATGGAACCTACGCCGGCGAATACGAGGCTGCCCTGGAGAAGAAGTTTGAAGCCTGCCTGCCGGAACTGGCTCCGTGGCAGCTGCCCGGCTGAGCGGCAGCCGTGCGAAGGGACGCACAACGGGGCAGAGCATGAACGGCGCTCTGCCCCGCGGCTCCGGATTGATCAGTTTTCTGCCGGCAGCTGACGGCCGACGGACGGAAAAGCACCGCCGCCGGGAACCGCTCCCACATCGGGCTGGCCGGCATCTTCACCACGCAGTGGATCGGGCCAGTCTTCCGGCACGGTCACGCCGGAATTGAGAGCCGGGCTGCCCTGTTTCAGGCTGTAATCGTTGTTCGCGCCTTCTGCCTCCGCGCGGACAAACTGCGGATCCGCCACCTGCGAACTGGCGCTGGTTCCGGGTGGCCAGGTTTTCTGCGAGTTTCGAAACGCTTCCGAACCGCGAAACCTGGTGAACAGCCTGGCCGCGGCTTCCGGTGTGGTTTCCGGAGCCCAGTACAGGTTGCCATCCGCCACCAGTTCCGCCTCGGTGGCAATCGGGGTGTAACCCGGCAGGCGGGCCAGGTGCAGGAAGATGTTATTGAATACCCGCCGCGGGTGGCCGGCCCGCACTCCCGAGAGGGCGCCCATGCCGGCGAACCGGGCCGGCTGCAGAGCCACCACCGTATTGTGGTAGATGTTCATGGCGGGCCAGGGCGGAGAACCATGGTCGCCCATCAGCTTGCCGTAGCTCCGGGACGGTTCGGGCTGCTCGGCGGAACGGGGGCGGCCGGTATAGACCGGCTGCCGCAGGTCAAACAGATTCCGGTAGATGAAAATCTCATCGCCTGTGTCTTCCGGGCCACCGAAAGCCAGCGCGGTGAGGCACTGCCGGAACACATTCTGCGAAATCTCAATTCGTGCTCCGCCCCGCTGGTACAGGTGCCGGGGATACATCTGGCTCAGATAGATTCCATCATCCTGCATGTTCTCCACCAGGTTGTGATGGAACTTCAGATTTACCCCGCCGAAATACGGGCCGTCGTGGCAGTCGGTAAATTCGCTGTGCGAAATCTCCCAGTCATCGTTGGCCGGGTGGGCATACACGGAAAACTCGCGCCCGGCTTCCGTCACCCAGCAGGAATGTGTATTCAGCCGGGTGATATCGCGGAAAGGCCGGCCGGGATAAGCCCGCTTGCTGGTGTCGCCCCGGGCCAGCCACGGCGGGCAGTTGCCATACAGGGCCGAATTTACAAACTTCAACGGACCGGTCCGCGTGGAACGCATTCCGTAGGTGCCGCACCAGATGGTCACATTGTCGAAGGTGACATCGACGGCGTAATCGGTGATGACGGTGTCGTACCCGCCACCACGAACGATCAAATCCTGCACCTGCACATGCCGGGCACCATCGAGCAGCAGCGGAACCGAGCGAAACGGAGCGACAATCAGCGGCAGCTTGCGGGGATCCGTCTCGCCCTGGTAGTTGACGGCTCCGCTGACATGCGTGGGGGCCAGCCGCACATGAACCCGCCCGGTCTGATCGTCGTACCACAGGCCCGGCCCGCAGTAGATCGGATCGACATCGGCTTCCTTCCCGCCGGATTGGACAAACAGTTCGCCGGTGGCGTTCAGGTCGGTGCGGAAATAATAGGTACTCAGCCCGATCATCGAATCGCGGAAGGTGCCGATCACATTCCGCAGGTTCCGCAGCACCTGAGTTGAACGGTATTCGCCATGCTGAGAACCGGGAATCGGCTCCCAGGCCTCGGCCGCATTTTCCTGAAAAACGCGCAGGCTGCCATCCAGCACGGCCTGCTCACCGGGGAACGAACGGATCGTGATCGGCTGCTGCTGTGTACCACGGCAGGAGCAGCGCACATTCTCAAAATAGGTGCCACCCCGCAGGTACAGGGTTTCGCCGGCCACCAGCTGCCCCACCGCATGCTGAACCGTACGCCACGGGTGCTGCTGTGTGCCGTCCGCTTCGTCGCTGCCCGCGGGGGAAACATACTTCCCGGGGCCTGCGGCAGCCGCGCGATGGGAGACAGGCGGGTTCTGCCGCAGTGGAGGATGCGACAGCACCGCTCCGGCATCGTCAGGACTGTTCCCGGCGGGAACGTCCGCCCGCGCCTCCGTGGGGCCTGCTGTCAGAATCAGCAGCAGGCCGGCCGCAGCCAGCCCGGGACCAGAAAAGAAAAGATCGCGAACGCGCATGATGTTGATCTCCGCTGTGAGAGGCCCGGTCGGTCGGGCAACAGAATGCCCGCACCCGACTGTACACTAACCCAACAGAGAACGACAGAATAGTGCAGCGGCCTACTCGACCGGAGAGGTTTCCTCGACGGAAACCTCCGCAGCGGGAGCAGCTGGCGGGACAGCGGGTTGAGCCGTCCCAGGTGCATTCCGACCGGCGATCAGCCCATTACCGATGGCGGCTTTTTCGCTGGCACTGAGCTTCTTGCTGTGCAGCTGCTTCCACAGTGGTGCGATCAGATTCCGGCTGGCCAGCCGCGCAGCCACCAGCTCGAAACAGTCGATCCTGACCAGTGGATCCCCGGAGCTGCTCACAAACTGCAGCGCCAGCTCCGGCTGTGGCCCCGCTGACAGCCGACCGGCCAGCTGCAGGATACGCCGGGCCTTCCACATCCGGTTGATGTCCCGGCTGTTGGCCTGCTCCAGCTTCTGCATGGCCCCCACCGCGTCACCAGCTGCAATCAGGCGGTCTGTTTCGATCGTCAACTGTTCCTCGGGAGAGAGCTTCGCCTCAGCTCCTTCAATCAGGTTGCCGCCAGCTTCAACCAGTTCGTTCTTCCCGGCAGCCTTCAGCGCATCGGCAGCCTGAACCGCAACCAGCGAACCGGACCAAAGTTCCCGGGAAGCCGTTTCATCGTGGGCTGTCCGGCTGCGGAGCTCTTCCCAGACCTGCTCCGCCAGGCCCCACCGCACCGCTGCGGAAA
>JAGQPV010000156.1 GCA_020426545.1 Planctomycetaceae bacterium | reverse complement strand
CTGGTGATTTCGCCCCGCTGGAGCCACACCCGGTAGCGAATCTCCAGAGGGGCTTCCCCTTCCTGCAGAGTCTTCGGGCCGAACCAGGAACCAAACCGCCCGTAATCCCGCTCGGAGTAGAACGAGGGCTTCGGGTTCCGCGGGCTGTCGAGATAGGCCACCGAATATTTCTGGTCGCCCAGCACGAAGGTCATTGCTTTCCACGGCAGATTCATCACCGCTTTTGTGGCGGCGTCGGTTGTGTCGGGTTTTTCCTGTCCCCGGGTTGGGTTCACCGTTTCTCCCGGTTTGCCCGGTCCGGCTGGACGAAGGTAAGTCGTCTGGCTCTTTGTTTTCGCAGCCACTTCGTTGGCTGCGCGGAACTGGAATCCGGCGTGCTGCGCATCGCCATCGAGTGTGACCGTCCCGCGAACGCTGGACAGCTGCGACGACCACTCCACCAGAGTGCCGCCATTCACGGCAAAGGCGGCCAGTTCGCGAATCTCGTGGCAGAAGGTTTCGCCCTTCGTGTCGTTCCAGTCGATGGAAGTCCGATGCCGGCCGAGAATCGGGCCTTCTGTCCGTTCCAGTTCGGCCTTGTGCAGCTGGTGATCGCCGTGGTGACAGTACCAGGTATTGGCCACGCCACCTTCAAACGTGCAGCGGGTGAACCCGTAATACAGCCCCTGGTGATGGGTGTACTCACCGCCCGAACCCTTGGTCACCAGGCGGTCGCCCTGCGGATCAAACAGGTGATGGAACGGCTTGTTGTTCAGATCCCGCAGATCTGGTTCGTCCTTGTACTTCTGGTACATGTACCGGGCCACGGGGCGGCCGTCGTATTCGAGGTCGAGGTGCTGACCGGCGGTATCTTTCCAGTGAAACCCCTTCGTCCCGGATGATTTTGAGGCACCGGGAGCGATTGTCAGTTTCAGTTCCACCGATTCCCCGGCGGGCAGCTCGGGGAGAATGGTCCAGACCGTCAGGTCCACCTTGTCGGTCGTGGCGATTCCCGGCGGGTTCAGCAGTGAAGGACGAGCCAGCTGCACCGGCAGCCCGGTTCCGTCGGCAGTGGTCAGGCGGGCCTCCGCCTGATCGGCCCAGCCGGCCGGTACCCGCACGGGATAGCGAACGGGAGTCTGTTTCCGGGCAAACTCCCCGGCGGAAACCTTCAGTCGCAGCTCCATCGATTTGTCTTCTGCCTGACCGACAGCGGCGATGCTGCACAGCACCACAACTGCTGTGCAATGAACGAACAGCCTGCAACCCATCGAATGCTCCCGTCGCGAATAATCTCATGGCAGCATGTCATCATGCTGCATCAACTGCCCTGGCAGAGCTTTCACAGCGGAGTACCACCAGGGCCGTTCCGCTCGAAACCCTGCGGGATACGAATTCCCGCTGTGCATCATGCCCGCAGTTCGGGCGATGACGAACCACACTGGTTCGTGAGGCATGATACTACCGCTGCAAAGCTCTGCACAATCAACAGGCGGAAGCATCCCCCGCGGGCGAACGCACTTCGCGCGCGTTTCTTCCACCTCTGCGGGGAGGTCGCCGCCTGGCCGGTTACCGCCGCAGGCCGGTCCGATTCAGCCGGTTTCTTAAGGGGACCACGGAACTGTTTCTGCAAATTCTGCAATTGAGCAGAGATTTCGCGTGTGATTTGCCGCGGGATCACGACAGATTGACCAGTGCAGCCGGTGCGTCACCGTGCGGGCTGCCAGAATTTCATCGTGCAGGCCCTTACGGTCAGTGCCCGCACGTTGGCTGAGATACTGCAGGCGAGCCCGTCCGCCCTGAGAGGAACCCTGCTGATGTTCGGCAATCTGTTTGAACTGCTGGCCTTTCTCTGGCTGATCGCGGGGCCGATCTCGCTGTTCCTGCTGTGGCGCAAGCTGGCGGAAGTGGAAGATCGGGAACGGTCCATCCGCCAGGAAATCGCCAAAGTCCGCCGGGAACTGGCCACCTCTCGAACCGAGGCTGCTGGTGCCACCGGAACAGCTGCGGCAGTCGGCACTGCCGGAGGATCGGCCCCGGCGAAGAAACCGCAGCCGGTGCATTCCTCTCAGACTTCAACCGCCGCCCTGACGAGTGAATCTTCCATTGCGGAAACTCCTCCGCTCCGGCCGGTGGCGGAATCCCTCGCGGGACGAGGCAACACCGCGAACGACCTGGCGGCAGCTTTCCGGGAGTTCGACGAGTCTTCTTCTACTTCTACCGCGTCCTCTTCCTCTTCTGCCGCTGCGTCTGCGCCAGCTGGTTCCGCTTCGGCCGCTTCTGCAGCAAAGACCACAGCCAACACCGGAGCAGAGGATCGAGCGGCGGCGCGGGAACTGGTTGGCCGACTGAAGGAACGGGCGGATGCGGCCATCTCGCTGGAAGAGATTCTGGCCGGCCGCTGGCTGACCTGGGTGGGGGCCGTGGCCCTGATGATTGGTGCCGGCTTCTTCTTTCGTTATTCGATCGAGCAGGACCTGATCAGCGAATCGGGCCGGGTGGGGCTGGGCATTCTCACCGGCGTGCTGGGCTTTGCCGCCGGTTGCCTGCTGATGCGGAAAGACTATCGCCTCCTTGCCCAGCGCGTCACTGCCGCTTCGGCGGGCACCGTGTACTTCGCCCTGTACTTTGCCGCTCAGCAGTATCAGCTGCTTCCCATTCCGCTGGCCTTCGCCGGCATGGTGGCTGTCACGGCTTCGCTGCTCACATTCGCCGGCATCTTCAACGGGCAGCCCACTGCCGTGCTGGGGTTGATCGGCGGGTTTCTCACGCCGCTGATGCTTTCCCGCGGGGGCGGAAATCCGTGGGTTCTGTTTGGTTATCTGCTGGTGCTCGACAGCGGTGTGCTGATGCTGGCCACCTGGCGGAACTGGGGCGGAGCACGGGTCGTGGCCTTCCTGGGGACCGTCCTTATCTGGACGGGCTGGCTGGCCGGCAGCTATTCGCCGGGCGAACTGATTCCCATCGTGGCCATGATGACGCTGTTCTATGTTCTGTTTGCCGCCATGGGCGTCTGGCATAACCTGTACCGTCTCCGCCAGCCGAACCGGGCCGATTACTTCCTGATGCTGGCCACGCCGCTGGTGTACTTTGCCGGCCTGTACCTGCTCACGTGGGATGAACTCTCTCACCTGCACGGTCTGCTGGCCATCCTGCTGGCCGTACTGTACGGCGGGCTGGCGGTGTTTGCCCGCCTGCGGCACGCCGCCGGCCGCAGCATTGTGCTGGCCTTTGGCGGAACGGGGGCACTGTTCGCCACGTTAGCGATTCCGCTCCAACTGACGGGCCACTGGATCGCGCTGGCCTGGGCCGCCGAAGCCCTGCTGCTGCTGGAACTGGGTTTGAGATTCCACGAGCGTGACCTCCGCAAAGCCGGCTTCGCCCTGTTGATCGTCGTCCAGCTGATTCTGGCCGTGTACGTCGCCCAGACGCTGGACAGCCCCCGGCAGACCGTGATGGATTATCCCCGGCTGCCTGGCCGCGCGGTGGTGGAGGCCGGATCCCCGGCCAGTGCCGGCTGGCTGCGCGTGTTCAATGGTCGCTCTTTCAGTCTGCTGGCCAGTGCCATCGTGCTGGGTGTTCTCTCCTGGGAATATCGCCGCCTCGATTCCACCCCGGGAATCAACATCCACGGGACAGGCACATCCTCCCTGCTCCCGCGGAATTCCGCCGCGGCCGCAATGGCTGGAACTGAAGGCGAAAGGTCGCTCTCCACCAGCGAGCCACCAGCCGATGCCTGGCTGTTTCCGCCAGCGAAAGTCGCCGGCGTACTGCTGGCCGGTGTCCCGCTGACAGTGGTGATTCTGCTGCTGCTGGAAACCCTCAGCCTGGGAGTGGCCCGCAACTGGCTGACAGCCACCACACACAGCGTCTCGCTGATGTGGGTGGTGCTGACCGCCGTCTCACTGATTCTGCTGTCGCTGTGGCCGGGGCCCCGTTGGCTGGGCCTGGTTGGAACCGGGCTGTTCGCCGTGGCGGCACTGATGCTGATGTCGCTGGCCGGCTCGACATTCAACAGCTGGGACCGGCAGCTGATGGGACTGTCGGCGTCCTCCGGAGCAACCGGTATCTGGTCGCTGCCGCTGTTCAATCCCCGGGGACTGTCTCTGCTGCTGATGGCAGTCGCCTGTGGTGGTGCCGCTGCCCTTTCCCGCAGGCTGGCTCCACCGCCAGTTCCGTTGAACGAACCGCGGGGCGAGCGATACTTCAGTACCGATGCCCTGCCGTGGTGGCAGAACCCGGCCTGGCAGATGCTGTATCCCGGTCATCAGTCATTCACGGTCGTTCTCGGCCTGGCGGCTGTGATGACAGGCCTTGTGCTGTTCACGGTCGAAACCTGGGCTTATGGGGCCGTGGCCGGCTGGAGTCCGGGAACACGGGCCCTGGCGGTCACGCTGGTGTGGGCTCTGTACGGGACGGCCATGCTGCTCATCGGCATCGCCCGCCGGCTGAAAACCATTCGGGTGCTGGCTCTGTCGGTGTTCGTGCTCACCGCATTCAAGGTGTTTCTGTACGATGTGTGGCGGGTGCATCCGGCAGTGCGTACGCTGGCCTTTGTGGCTCTGGGAGCCAGCCTGATGCTGGTGTCGTTCCTGTATCGTCGTTATCAGAGTCGTATCCGCGATTTCTTCATCGACAGCAGCAACACCCCGCCCTCCATCGAATGACAACAGGACGAACAGCAGGAACCGTTTGACATGGATCAGCAGACCACCATTCTGACAGACACCGCCGCCGGCATCTGGCACGATACGCTGGAGCTGTCCAGCGAGCACTCCGGCCCGCTGGCCGGCAGTCCGCACTGGTCGATCACGAAACGCACTTTGAGAGGTGGCCGTTCGCACGGGGTGGATGTTGTCGAACTGCATAACGGGGTGATGTCGGTTTCCGTCCTTCCCACCCGGGGCATGGGTTTATGGAAGGGCCAGCACGGCAACCTGCCGCTGGGCTGGAATTCCCCCGTCACGCTGCCCGTCAATCCGGCGTATATGGATCTGACGGAACGGAACGGGCTGGGCTGGCTGACGGGTTTCAATGAATGGATGTGCCGCTGCGGCCTGTCTTCTCACGGAGCGCCCGGCCTGGATTCCGCGATCGACAACAACGGCAACCCCATCGAGACGTCGCTCACGCTGCATGGGAAAATTGCCTGTCTGCCCGCACATTACGTGGAAGTCTCGGTCGATCCCGCCGGTGGCAACGGCCGGGGAGTGCTGCGGGTGACGGGGGTGATCGATGAAACCATGATGTTCGGCCCCTGTCTGCAGCTCCGCAGCACCCTGGAACTGGTGGCCGGTTCCTCTGCGCTGAAAATTACCGACGAAATCACCTGCACCGGCGGCCAGCCCACGGAGATGGAGCTGCTGTACCACACGAATTTCGGCCAGCCCTTTCTGGAACAGGGAGCGCGGTTTGCCGCCCCCGTGCGGGAGGTGGCCCCCGTCAACGCCCGGGCGGCGGAAGGCATCGACACTTGGACGGAGTACGCCGGACCAGTGCCGGGTTATGTCGAGCAGTGTTATTTCGTCGATCTGGCCGGCCGGGAAGATGGTGCCAGTCTGGCCATGCTGCACAATGCCGAAGCCAGCCGCGGTGTGCGGCTGGACTTCAATCTGCGGGAACTTCCCCATTTCACTTTGTGGAAGAACACCCAGGCCGAGGCCGACGGCTGCGTGACCGGTCTGGAACCGGGAACCAGCTTCCCCAACCATCGCCGCACCGAACGGGAACACGGCCGGATCATTTCCCTCGCTCCCGGCGATACGTATCGGACGCGGCTTGCCCTGACCGTGCTCGACAGCTCCGAAGCCGTGGCTGCCAGTCTGGCCGATGTCCGTCAGATTCAGGACGGTGTCGAACTCCGCACGCACCGTCAGCCGGAATCCGGCTTCCCGTTAAGACAGTCGTGATGCGGGGGACCGCGTCTGATCGGCAGGTCGCGTTGATCGGTGAAGGTGGCTGCCGGAGGCTG
The DNA here is from genome assembly GCA_020426545.1 of Planctomycetaceae bacterium. Lineage (GTDB taxonomy): Bacteria > Planctomycetota > Planctomycetia > Planctomycetales > Planctomycetaceae > JAGQPV01. Next base: position 4,664 of record JAGQPV010000156.1, on the reverse strand, counting down.
GCTGGGGCCTTTGCCGGGTGGCGGTTTCTGCCTCTTTCGGTCCGCCGGGGGGCACCACTCTGAAGGCCGGCGGGCCACGACGACGTCTCCCGCCGGGACTCACCTTTTCCTGTTTCGCCGATTGTGGTAGATACGCCGATCTTACCAGCCTGCTGAACTGTCGGCTGATGGCCTGGCCGGGCAGAATCTGTCTGCGGTACAGGCTGTTGGACTGTTTTTCAGCGGGCTGAAGATCCCGGTCGACCGGTTACCCGTACCGGTGACACACTGCCGAGGGGAGAGACGGAGCGGAACGGATTTTCCGCTCAGCCGGTTTTCCCGCTCGGAACTGGCAGTTCAGACGGTGCCGCCCGGCGGCATTCAATTTACGAAGACTTGCGGGCGGCCCACGGGAAAGGATTCCCATGCAGAGCACCATCTGGAAGCTGACGGTCCTGTCGGCTGTCATCGGCGTTGGTTTCGTTGCAGTAATGCAGGCGCAGCGTTCGCTGCCCACGCTGGATACCACAGCGGCAGATACTACCGAAAACCCGGCTGATGACACCGAACTGAATGCCCCCGGGCTGCTGCCGCAGGAAGGCGAGCCTGATGCCATGTCTCAGGCGGAGCCTCCCGCTCAGCTGGAGCCACAGGGACAGGAACCCGGTGAGCCCGAAGCCGCCCCGGGTGGCCAGCCGCAGGTTCAGCTGGAACTGGCAGAGCCGCCAGCGACCGAACCGCCCGATTTTTCCGCCTACGAATCAGCCAGCCAGCTGAGAACCGCCGCCGCTGCCACTCCCGCGGGAGCCGCTGGTGCGGGTAATCAGGGGCTGGATTTTCGCGGATCCCAGCCCGTTCAGCTGACATCTGCTGAGACTGCCGTACCGGGGAACAACGACCCGTTCGGTGGCGAACCCCGTTCGCTGGATGGCCCCGAGCAGCCCACTCCGGCCAGCAGTCCTGATTTCGGTGAAGAACCTCCATCGTTCGGCCTGCAGCCCGGCGCCGCGCCCCAGCTGCTCCCGCCGCCGGCCGATGCTGCTGAGAGCAACATCCGTCGCACGGCGATGGATTCCACACCGGCGAGCCGCGCAGGGGACGATACGTCTGCAGATGCGGGCTCCCCCTTCTTCGATGAACCGGCCGCTCAGACTCCCCCACGGAACACCGAACCCGCCCGGTCGGCAGCTCCGGCTGATTTCGGCAGTCTGGACGATCCCTTCTCCGGCAGCGAACCCGCACCAGCTCCCGCTGGTGGATCGGCCACCTTCCCCGATGAACCCGCGACCGACGTGTTTCCCTCCACGGGTGGCACGCAGCCGCAGTTCTCCGAAGGGGCATCGGTCCCGCTCCGCAACAGCTCCGCAGCCACGGAACCCCGCGCTGCCGAACCAGCCGCACCGTCAGACGCCTTTCCGCCGCTGCCGGGAGAAACTCCGGCTGCCGGAACCGGTACTCCCCAGCCGCGGGCCGTTCCGGATTTCGGTTCCGCCCCGGCTCCCGCCACCCCCGCGGGAGGAGCCGACAGCGATTTCCCTGGTTTTCCTGAACCCGCCGACAGCCCGGCTGCCGACGGTGATTTCCCCGCGGAACCTGTTCCCGCCAGCCGCGCAGTCCCCCGTGCCGCTGATTCGACGGACTTCCCCGGTCTGCCGGCAGCTGAGACAGAGGGGCCCCTGCCCCGTCGTTCCCGCCCGGAACCGGACTTCGGCGACTTCTCTCCCGAACCGCGGGCCACCGGTACGCCCGACAGCAGCACCACCCCGGCCAGCTCTGTTCCAGAACCCGTGTTCCCGGAAGAAGCCTCCCCGGAACCTCGCGCCGTCGAGCCGCGCTCGCCCGCACCCCGTGCAACCAGCCCGGCGGACGGCTTTTCCGGATTTCCGGAACCGCTTCCCGCAGCCGCGGAACCTCGTGAACCAGCACCTGCCGGCGATTTCCCCGGCTTCCCGGAACCGGCCGCCGAGCCCGCCGCGACGGGTGATCCCGCAGCCGAGCCAGAACCGGAGCCTGTTCCTCAGCCTGCCGACGGGGCGGAATTCCCTCCGCTGCCCGGCTTTGGCCCCACAACTCCCGCTCCCGAACCACGAACGACGCCGGAACCTGCCCCCGCAGCCGAACCCCGTGAGCCGTCCATTCCCGCAGTGCCGGCCCTGCCCGGCGAGCCAGCCGGTGCGGAACCACGGCCAGCAACTCCTGCCGACAGTGGCAGCCTGCCCGGGTTTGGTCCGGAACCAGTTGAGGTGGTTCCCCGTCGCGACATGGTTCCGTCCCGTGACACCGAACCTGCTCCGGTGCGGAATACTCCCGCCGAAGTGGTGCCCGGTTCAGAAGAGCTGACGGGCGATGCCACCGTCCGGGGCGATGTACCCCGCGGCCAGCTGCGGCCCCGGCTGCAGATTGAAAAGATTGCTCCCACGAATGCCGTCCTCGGCAAACCGCTGATCTATCACATTGTGGTCCGGAATTCCGGACAGACAGCCGCTCGCCAGGTCACCGTGGAAGACCGAATTCCCGCCGGCACCGAACTGACCGGCACCATTCCGCAGGCCGAACTGGCCGACAAAACGCTGACCTGGAAACTGGGAACCATTGCCCCGGGCGAAGAACGGAAAATCGCCATTCGGGTGGTTCCCCGCCAGGAAGGTCAGGTCGGCAGTGTGGCGACGGTGAACTTCGTCTCCGAAGTCGCCTCCGCCACGGTCATCACCGCACCCAAACTCAGTATCGAACTGCAGACTCCGGAAAGCGTTCACCTGGGCGACCGCGTTCCCGTTCGCTTCCGTGTCCGCAACGATGGCACCGGAGACGCTTCCGGCGTGCTGATTCGCGACCTGATTCCGCGCGGGCTGAGCCATGTGGACGGCAACGATCTGGAATATGAAGTCGGCAACCTGCCGGCTGGTGGCAGTCGCGAAGTCACTTTGACTTTGACCGCTGCTGAAGTCGGCGAAGCCGTCAACCGGGCTGTTGTCACTGCCGATGGTGGTGCCAAAGCCGAGACCAGCAGCAAAATCGACATCAAAGGCAGCCGGGTGTCTCTGTCCCGTCGTGGTCCGAAACGCCGCTACGTCGACCGGGAAGGCACCTGGACCAACGTGGTCACCAACACGTCCCGTGGACCGGTCGCCGGTGCCCGGGTGGTGGAACAGATTCCCGAAGGCTTTGAATTCGTCGAAGCCAGTGCCAACGGCCAGTACGATCCCTCCCGCCGCGAAGTCTCCTGACGGATCGATCACCTTGCCCCCGGAGACAAAACCGAATTCTCCATCAAGCTGAAAGCCAGCGGGCATGGTTCGCTGGTCAGCCGGGTGCGGGCTCTGGAAACCACCGGCAGCCACGTCGACATCGAAGCCAGCACAGCCGTCTCCGGCCTCCCCGCCGTCTCTGCTGATGTGCTGGCCGACCGGGGCGCCATCGCCGTGGGCGAACGGGTGACCTTCCAGATCAATCTCCACAACCGGGGAACCGACATCGCCAGGGAAACCCGGCTGACAGTCGCCATTCCGCAGGCGTTCAAGGTCATCGGGGCCGATGGGCCCTCCCGCCCGCTGAACGTCAACGGACAGCTGCGGTTCCAGGCACTCGGCGAAGTGAAACCGGATGAGGTCGTCAAATTCAAAGTCGTGCTGGAAGCCCTTGAACCGGCAACCACCCGGCTGCAGGTGCTGGTGAACGCCGCCCACCTGGAACGCCCGCTGACCACCGAGGCCGATGTGCGGGTCTTCACCGATTCCGCCCAGTAAGGCGTCTGTCGGTCAGTTTCCGGCAGGAAAAGACCACCCCAGGCCAATCCGGCATCCCCTCGGAATTGCGGGGTGCCGGGCCAGCGATTACATTCACCCTGCCATCAGGCACTGACAGAGCGACCTGCCCTGTCAGTGCCTGTCTCCATTCAGTAACCTCCGGGTTTCAGCACCGGCTGGCCTGCTATTCGCTGATCCGGCAGATCGTCAGCCTGAGATGCTGCAATCACCGCCAGGTCCACCAGCCGACTGTTTCCGCCCGATGTGAGCCCGCCCGATGTCTGCCGCGTTCCGTGATCTGCTCGAGACTTTCGACAACCCGCACCCCGCCCGCGAATACGAAATCGAAACCATCTGCCCGGAGTTTACCTCCGTCTGTCCGAAAACCGGCCAGCCCGATTTCGGCACGCTGACGATTCTGTATTCGCCCGGCGCGAAGTGCGTCGAGCTGAAATCGCTCAAGCTGTACCTGCAGCAGTACCGGAATCACGGCGCGTTCTACGAGGACGTGACCAACCTGATTCTCGATGATCTGGTGGCCGTCACCGAGCCCCGGTGGATGGAACTGAAGGCCGATTTCACCCCGCGGGGCGGACTCAGCACCTCCGTGCGGGTCGATTACATCTCGCACGACGGTCAGTCAGGCGACTGAGCAGGGCGTTCCCGCCCGGCGGAAGTTTTCGCTGGGTGTCACGTTTCGCGGGGCGAGAGGTATCGCGGGGTGGCACGTCCCGGAGGCACGACGGGCGTGGTCTTCTCCGTTGCGGGTCTTCTCCGTTGCAGGGCCGGCTGCCGGCCCTCTTCTCTGAGCAGGGCGTTCCCGTCGGGCAGAATGCCTTCGCGGGCACTTAATACCGTACGCGGAACTCCTCGACCACGTCGTCGTCCAGTTCGATGCCCAGCCCCGGCCCCGCAGGCACCGGTACCATTCCCTCTTCC
>JAGQPV010000155.1 GCA_020426545.1 Planctomycetaceae bacterium | reverse complement strand
AGGAGAGGCATTCTCCGGTGGAAGACTGGACAGCCGGTTCCGTTCGGCTGCGGGATGGTGTCGACCCTTCTCCCGCTCCGTTCTGGTTCTATTCGAATTCGGGCTGCTCTGCCCGGAAGGTTCAGGTCAGGTCATGCTGAATTCTGTTGCCGATTCGCCTGCCCGCTTCCGTCCTCTGCTTGCCGCGATGGGGCTGGCGTTATGGCTCGCAGCCGCCGGGAGCCCGGTGGCCGCGCTGGCTCAGCCGGCTGGTTCCGATGCGGTCGTCGTCGAGCGAATCAACGAGCTGATTCGCCGTTCCTGGGACGACAACGAGGTCACGGCCTCCGCTCCGGTGGAGGATGGCGAGTTCGCCCGGCGGGTCTCCCTGGATGTTGTCGGACGGATCCCCTCGCTCGACGAGCTGACGGAGTTCCTCGAAGACGACAGCCCCGACCGCCGACAGAAGCTGGTTGACCGCCTGCTGGACCACGACGACTACATTCGCCACTGGACGACGATCTGGGCCAACCGGCTGGTGGGCCGTGGGGGAAACAGGAACGGAAGCCGGGTGGCGCTGGAGAAGTGGCTGCGGGACGCGTTCTACCGCAACCAGCCGTACGATCGCATGGTGTACGAGCTGGTTTCGGCCAGCGGCCCCGCCGCGGAGAACGGGGCCGTGGGGTTCCTGGCCAACCATCTGAATGAAGGGGCGGTTCCCGCGACGTCGATCACCTCGCGGATTTTCCTTGGTATGCAGGTGCAGTGCACTCAGTGCCACAACCACCCCTTCAACGACTGGAAACAGTCACAGTTCTGGAGCATGAACGCCTTCTTCCGTGGCACCCGGCTGAGCCGGGGCATGGAACGTGGAGAGTTTGGCCTGGACGACGCACCGCAGACGGGTGTCATCTTTTTTGAAAAGCGCAGCGGGCTGCTGGAAGCCACGACGCGGCGGTTCGTCGATGGCACGGGGGCCACCGGCAGTTCGGAGATTCCCCCCAGAGTTCAGCTGGCCGAACTGATGACCGACCCTGAAAAGCCTTATCTGGCCCGGACGGAAGTCAATCGGATGTGGGGCCACCTGTTTGGCAGCGGCTTCACGAAGCCTGTGGACGATATGGGCCCGCACAACCCGCCGTCTCATCCGGAACTGCTGGACTTTCTCGCGGTTGAGTTCCGTCGCTCCGGTTACGACCTGAAACGGCTGATCCGCTGGATTGCCACTTCCGAGGCATACCAGCTTTCCAGCCGATTCAGCGAGAGCAACAGTGTGGATGATCCCGATGCCGGCAATACGCCGCTGTTCAGCCGGATGTACCTGAAGCAGTTCACCGCGGAGCAGCTGTACGATTCGCTGCTGGTGGCGACCGATGCGCATCGGGCAGGCCGGGGAGGCGAAGAGGCGGAGAACCAGCGGTCCGTCTGGCTGCGTCAGTTCGTGCAGACCTTCGGCACCGATGAGAACGACGAGGCGACCACCTTCAACGGCACCATTCCACAGGCTCTGGTGATGATGAATGGTCAGCTGATGCAGAATGCCCTTTCCGGGGCGGAAGGCAGTTTTCTGCGTCGTGTCCTGGAAAGCCCCACGGGGCGGCCGGAGGCGGCTGGCTCCCGTCGGCAGAAATCAAAACGTCCGCGCGGGAGGAAGTCGGGTTCCGCCCGCAGGCGCGGTGTGCCGGCGAAGATCGAAACGCTGTTTCTGGTCACGCTGGCCCGTTCTCCCCGGGAAGAAGAACTGGAACGGATCGATGCCGTCTTTCGGGAGCACGGCAGTCAGGATCCGATTGCCGGTCTGCAGGACGTGTTCTGGGCGCTGCTGAATTCCAACGAGTTCATTATCAATCACTGAATGGCGGCCGGTCCTGCTGCGACAGTGCCCGCAAGGGGGCTGCTCTGAAGCTGCTGTGGCTTCAGCATGACCGGGGTTTGACTCTCAGTGCGTTTCACCTGAAGTGGCCACGTGATCCTCGTGATGTTCCGCCGCTGTCTTGCCTGACGGGAGTCTGTCCAACTATGGCGGAGGCCGGACCGGGTGATCGATGGCAGTCGGGGGCATGTGCTGCACAGGTTCCTGGCTTCAGGCGAGGGACGGTCGTGCTGCCGGTGCCGTGTGGCCGTCCGCGGAAACAATCACCGTCGTTGAGCAGGGAACGGTCTGCGGGGAAAAGCCGGTTCCCGCAATATACCTGCTGGTGGCTGGTGTCGACTGCCGGAAGAAATTGATCGGCCGGGCAGCCCGGTTGTTGCTGCGGGAGGCTGGTTCCATGCTTTTCCTCCGGCGTTCCCGCTGGTGAACCACTAGGCGGGAACACCCGGAAAAGACGCTTACGGGGTCTGCGGCATGATGAACTGGCCGTTGGCGGGCATGGGCTGGTACTGCATCTGGGGGACCGACAGCGTGCCGGGAGCGTAGGTACTCGGAGCATAAGTTCCGGGAGTTCCCTGCATCATGGCTCCGGGGGCGGTCATCATTGGCGGGTAGGCCGCGGGGGTTCCGCAGGAGCCTGTGCTGCAGCCTCCACCGTATCCACCAGGCATACCATAGCCACCACCGACACCGTAGCCGCTGAACCCGCCCGTGGGAGCACACGGGTTACAGGCCGGCGTGTAAACTGGCTGTGCACAGGGCTGCGGGCACGGCTGGGGGCAGTAAGGCTGGCATGGCTGAGGACAGGGAGCGGCACACTGGCCGTAACCTCCACCATATCCCGCGCCGTACCGGGGACGCGTGCCGAACATGCAGCAGCCGAACAGATCGCATTTCCACTGTTCGATGCCCATGAACAGATCCCACAGGCAGCAGCCGGAACCACCATAACCATAGCCACACCCACCGGGGCGTCCGCCATAACACCCGCAGTGTCCACCGTAGCCCACGGGGGCTGCGGGAGGTCCGTACGAGGCCGGGCCGCAGGGGTTGCAACCATAGGGAGCCGGCGGCTGATAGCAGGCAGACATGCCGCCGCCAGTCAGGCAGCAGCAGCCCGTCAGCGCGGAAGTGGCAGCAAACAGAGCAAGGAGAGTCAGTGTTCGGGTCAGCATTGCGGAGTGTACTCCAACACCGGGGTAAACTGTCGGCAGGCACCCGCACACCCTGCCGGCCGAATGGCCGCGCGAAGATGAATCGGGCCTGCAGGAAAACTGCAGCCTGCAGCGACGGGGATTCTTGAAGAACGAGAGAAACGAGTGGAGAGAGCTGGTTGACATTCCAAGTGGAATGCCGTGATGGAAGCTGGCCTGGCGATCGGACAGACGGGGCCGGCACACTGGCTGGGAACACGCCGGTTTTCAGGCGGGTTCCATTACCTGCCTGGATTCAGCCCGCCAGCGGCGGACAGAAACCGGGCCGTTCAGACAGCAGCCGGGCAGTTCGTTCCCACCGGCCGGATCAGGTCCGGCTGAACGGGAGGCAGACTGCGGACTGGCAGACAACAGGAGTGAGACAGGCTCAAGAAAGACGTGAGAGAATTGAGACGGTCAGGAAGCGAGACAGAACGGTGAGAGGTGTTGTCGCCGGATCGCGAGACGATGCCTGTGAGGCAGACATCCTGTCACATTCCGGACATAACGGGAAAACCTGCAGGGCAACTGCGGGAGGACCGCCGTGAGACGCCCGGGAATGGTTTTCTGAAGGCAGTCTTTGAATGCTGTTGAAGAAGTGTGAGAGAGGCAGCACGAATCCCGCGGGGTGAGACTTGAGCGGAATGTGCGAGCGAGGAGAGAAAAATCTGGAATTGAATCTGGAGAGGGGTTCGAACCGGTGAGAACAGCCGGTGCGTGTGTGAGGACGGGAGAGGTATCCGATCCGGCCGGGTGCTGTCAATAAGACGCAATTCGGAAATTGCCGGAAATTCCTGCCGGAGGAGGACTTTCGCTGAAGTCCGGCACTTACTGCCGAACAGCCCTCCCGGCAGGTGGCATTTCACACCGCCGACCGGCAGAATCAGCCGGTCTGGTGGGCGGGCCGGTGGATGTCGCCGGTACAGCGGTCGTCAGGTCGGCAGCTTCCGCCACATGGTGCGCCCCTCCGGCAGCAGCTGCCTGTCCCGGGCTTCCCGTCGCCGTCCGATTTCTGCCACAATTCTATTCATCCGTTCCCTGCGAAATGTCGCAGCGACCGATTCATAAATCCATTCCGCCAGCCGGCAGAATTCGCCACAAACTGCCTCAGCAGATCAGGATGCTTCATGACCGACGTGATTCACGGCCACATTTACGACTACCCGACCTACTACGACCTCGTCTTCGGGTCGGACTGGAAGGCCGAGTTCGAGTTCCTCCAGGCCTGTTTTGAGAAGCATGGCCCGAAGAAGGTGGAACGCCTGTTTGAGCCGGCCTGCGGCACCGGGCGGCTGCTGATCCGCCTGGCCGAAGCCGGTTACAAGGTGGCGGGGAACGATCTGAACCCCAAAGCGGTGGATTTCTGCAATAAGCGGTTTGTGCGCAAAGGGTTCGAGCCGGCCGCCGTGGTGGGAGACATGTCCGACTTCCGCCTGAAACCGAAGGTGCATGCGGCCTTCAACATGATCAACAGTTTCCGTCACCTCGCGACTCAGGCGCAGGCGAAGTCTCACCTGCAGTGTATGGCGGACTGCCTGCTGAAGGGCGGTCTGTACATTCTGGGACTGCACCTCACTCCCACCAGCGGCCCGCGTATTGAACGGGAGGAGTGGTCGGCCCGCCGGGGTAATCTGGCGGTGATTTCCACTTTGTGGTCGGAAGAACTGGACCTGAAGCAGCGGAACGAACGCGTGGGGATGCAGTTTGACGTGTACACTCCCACCAGTCACTTTCAGATCGTCGATGAAATGAGTCACCGCACCTGGACGGCAGCTCAGATGAAGTCGCTGCTGGCTTCCGTGCCCGAGTTCAAGATCCTCGAAACCTACGACTTCGTGTACGAGATCGACACGCCCGTGAAGATCGGCAAGACGACCGAAGACGTGGTGTACGTGCTGCAGAAGCAGTAATGCGTTGGCCTGTGCAGCGATTTCCCTGGAGAACGACACGTCATGAGCCAGTCCGGCCGTCCCGCAGTTCTGGGCGGGCAACCCGTGCAGCCAGCCGGGCCGCCGCCGTGGCCTGCTGCCGATCCCGAAGTGGCTCGTGTTCTGCAGCAGATGGCCGCCGACGGCAGCTGGGGCCGATATCACGGGGAGTTTGTTCCCGCCCTGACCAGCCAGCTGCAGCAGTTCCTCGATTGTGAGCATCTGCTGCTGTGTTCCAGCGGCACGGCAGCCGTTGAGCTGGCACTGCGGGGGATGGGCGTCGGTGCCGACGATGAGGTGATCCTCGCAGACTACGACTTTCGGGGGAATGCGGGGGATATACTGGCTCTGGGCGCAGTTCCCGTGCTGGTGGACGTGTTGCCGGGCACTGTCGCCATCGATTGCGCGCTGGTGGAACTGGCGATTTCCCCGGCCACCCGGGCGATTCTGGTTTCTCACCTGCATGGCTCGGTCGCCGATATGCCCCGGCTGCGGGAACTGGCCGATCGCCACAGTCTGCCCATCCTGGAAGATGCCTGCCAGATGCCTGGAGCCACGGTTTATGGTCGCCAGGCCGGGCTCTGGGGAGACGCGGGTGTCTGGAGCTTCGGCGGGAGCAAGCTGCTTTCGGCGGGCCGCGGAGGTCTGGTATACAGCAGCGATGCCGCCATCATTCAGCGGGCACGGCTGTACAACCAGCGGGGCAACGAAGCCTCCCCTCTGTCGGAACTGCAGGCGGCCGTGCTGCTGCCGCAACTGGCCCGCCTCGCGGAACGGAACGGCCTGCGGTCCTCGCGGGCTGGCACTCTGCGGGGGCTGCTGCAGGAGGTCGACGGTTTGAGCCTGCTGCCGAAAGCGGACAGTGGCTGCGAACCGGGCTGGTACAAGACGGGCATCTGGTACGAACCAGAGGCCTTCGGCGGCCTTTCGCGGAATCAGTTCGCCGCAGCCATGCGGGCTGAGGGCTTTGCACTCGATCCCGGGTTTACTCCCCTGCACCGGCAGATCAGCCGTCGCCGCTGCCGGCTGGCAGGTTCCCTGGAACAGGCCGAACGGGCTGGCAACCAGTTGCTGGTGCTGCATCACCCCGTGCTGCTGGAATCAGCCGATCAACTGCAGCTGTTTGTGCAGGCTGCGGAGCGAATCCGTCAGTGGTCGGCGGAAATTCTCCGTAACGAATAAGATTTCCGCCGGAAGGCCATAGGGCCTGCACGCTCCCGCCGGGCACGGCATCGTCCTGAGCGGCGGATTTCCGGGCGGTTAGTGTGCAGCCAGCACCTGACGTCGCAGGGTGCCATGCCCATAGCCGCGAAGCGGGATGGGCATGTCGACGAATCGGGGACCGGACGAGGCTGGCACACCAACGGATGACTTACTGAAGTTGTTTTCCCGTCGATCCAGAGCGGCGGTTTTGCTGGCGTTTACTATGCAGCCAGCACCTGACGTCGCAGGCCCGCAAAATGTTCGGTCGGCTGGCTCAGCACGGCTTCCGGCAGCACATGGTAGTCGTCGAGGGCGGCTTCCACCTGCTTCCACCCGGCAGCGGCCGCCAGGTCAAAGGCTTTCAGGCCATTGGCGATTCGCTCTTCGCGGTTGGCGAAGTTGCGGAACCACAGACGTCGTCCCGTCGGCAGGTAGCTGAAGCGAACCGGCGGTCGCAGCGCGAACGCCCGGACCAGTGGCCACTGCAGATTCTCGAGCGCCTCTGCCACGGCATCGCTGACCACATGCTGCTGCTCATGCAGGAAATGGGCCTCGAAGACTTCCCGCTTCTGCAGGTCTGTCAGGGGAGTCCCGCTGTCCTGCGCCGCATGCACCAGTGCCAGGGCATCAGCCAGCGAATCCTCCATGAACTGCCGCACGTCGCTGCCGGTGCCGTATTCGCGGGTCAGGTGGAAGTTCACCCAGGTGTCGATACACACCCGGCGGTTGATGTCCTTCAGGGCGTTCTCGAATTCCGTCAGCCGGGCAAGCCGCTGCTGCCGCAGCCGGGGCTGCAGGGCGTACTGCAGGCTGAGCAACTGTGCCATTGCCCTGCCGAAGCGAAAATAACCGCCGGCCCACAGTGCCCCATGAGCGGCAATCAGCGGGAAGATGTGGTTGCCGCCCGAGGCGTGGTACAGCTGGTGGTACACGGTGGCCCGCTGGCACAGGTCGCCGAGACCGCCGGCCAGTTGCCGGGCTTCATGCTGCAGTTGCTGGCGGGACTGTTCGATCGAAGACCTGGACATCAGCGTTCTCCGTGGCAAGTGGACGTTTCTACCTGTCACACCGGAAAACGGCCGGCCGATTAACCACAAAGAAGTTCGTCCGTCGGAAAAATTCCTGCAGCTGTGGGGTACAGCTATCGGCGGATTCCGCCGCAGGCCACCGGCCGGCATCAGATGGAAGAACCTGGAACCGTTCCGAAACCCGGCGCTCCACCAGTCTTCCTGTTCCTCGCGGCCGGCAGAACCGCACCAGCCAGTTCCCCGTTGTCAAATGTGAAGTGATCACCTGGTTTGAGTCGAACGAACCATAACAGGTCTGATGATCTGTAGATTGCGGATAACCCATCCCGGTGGGCCTCGTCCGGAGGATTGAACCATGCGCCTGCACACGACGTTTCGCATTCTGCTTAGACGACTGTGGAGCGCCGGCACCGCCTGCGTGGTCCTGACCGGTTTTCTGTCTCAGGTTTCGCCGGCTGAAGACGTGCTCGTGCCGGAAGCAGCAGTGGAATCAGCTCCGGCTGAAGAGCAGTCGGCGGAAACTTCTGAACCAGAGTGCGGGCTGCTGGCGGGGACGCACTTCGACACGGAGGAAGACGGCAGCTGCGAGCCGTACCGGGTGCCACTGCAGCACGACGAACCGATTCACATCGTCGCTCGAATCGATGCCCTGTTTCTCAGCCGGGCCAGCGGCCCCGACGAGACGCTGGCGGAAGACGGGGGAGGTGCCGGGGCGACGGACGCCTTCAATGCGAACGAACTGGAGCACTCGACAGTCGGGAGTCCCCGGTTTGCACTGACCGCCACCCGGGGCCGGCACAGTGTTGAATTCCAGTATTTCTCAGTCGATGGCATGCGGGCGCGGGACACGAATCGACTCGGGGATGAACTGCTGATTGATTCCGTGATTGCCACGCTGAAGGCCGGACCCACCACGTTCGAATATGAGACGCAGTTGCAGAATGCGGAACTGAATTATCGCTTTGCGATTCACGATCGCGTTCAGCTGCTGACCGGGTTCCGGTGGATGGATCTCGATGAAGATTTCGAGACCACGATCACATCCGGATTCGTTCCTGTTCCGGTTGCCTCCCGCAGCATTCAGGCGCTGAACCGGTTGTCTGGCGGTCAGATCGGCACCGATCTGCTGCTGGTGGACAGCCGCAGGTTCCGTCTGACTCTGGGTGGACGGTTCGGCCTGCTGCGAAACGACGCGAAAGCCAGCTTCGTTTACGACGACAGTGGCATTCTCAGCGCAGCGGACAGCCGCGAACTGACGTCGATGCTCTATCAGCTGGAACTGGTCGGACGCGTGCGGCTCAACGACTATGTGACCCTGGTGACCGGGTTCCAGTCGATGTGGCTCAGCAGCATTGCCACGGCACCCTCGCAGATTTCCCGGACCGATGTGCAGGCGGGGACGATGACGCTGGCGGATGACAACATCAGCTTCTTCGGTTCATACTTCGGCCTGGAGCTGGACCTGTATTAGGTGGGCGCTGCCTCACTGCGGGCGGGGCCACAAACCATCCACGGCGGCGACGACGTTGGCTGCGTCGCTGTCCGGGAGAACCTTCAGCTGCCTGCCGCCGCCATCCAGTTTGTATGCCTGCTGCGTATAGGCGTAGTGTTCCGCCAGCTGTTTCCCGTCGGCCGGTTTTCCGGCCGGTGTCGTGCCACCCGCAACGACCAGCGGACGCGGCGACACGAGCGAAGCCAGGTGCGGGATATCGCCCGCGTCCCGCAGGATGCCGTTGGCCAGCAGGCCGAGATACTGCTGTTCGTAGGGATGGGCGGAAACATAGGTTGTCAGCGAATCGACCGTGACGGCCCCCGCCAGTCGCAGGTCGAGGGCAGCGGCACACAGCGCGATCACGCCGGCTGCTCCCTGGCCGATGACGATTGTCGGGCCTTCGTCCGCAGCGCCGGTGATGTCATCGGCTTCCAGCAGACGGCTCACATCCCATACCCACTGGCCCAGCAGTGGCCGGCCAATCCACATCGACCATTCCCCGGAGTTATGATCCGGAGCGCGGCCGATCTTGTCACCACGCACCCCCAGCGAACCGGTGGCCCGCAGGTCGGGGGTGATGACCCGCCAGCCGGCGGCCAGCAGTGGCTGGTACAACGGGCCTGCTTCGGCAACTTCCCGGCCCGCCAGATCCAGCAGAACGACCGTTCCCCTCGGCTCTGAATTTTCCTGCCGCAGAGAAGCCGGCAGCCGCAGGCCCGGTTCGGGTGAGAATTCCAGCAGCGTCCCGCTGTTCTTCCCCGGCAGTTCAGTGCGCGTGGTCTTCAGTTCGGTTTTCGCGGGGAACGGCCCGAGCACTCGATGTACCAGGGCTTCGGTCATCAGCTGGGCTTCGGTCTCCCAGTGCTCGCGATGCACGGGCGGCTTGCGGCGGGCAACGATTTCGCTGCCCCGGGCAGCGGCGAACCTGGGAATGGTGACCCAGTCATCCGGCCGGCTGTCGCCGGGGAAGCACCGCAGGGTTTCGGGGTCTTCGGTCTTGTGCTCTGGCTCGGCAATGGGGGAACCGTCGCCCTCGCCCTTCAGGTTGAAAGTCATCCAGCCGTACATGGCTTCCCGCATGGGACGGCTGTAATCGTGCTTTGATTCGAAGATCGCATGCCGTGCTTTGTCTTCGGCACCGTACAGCGCGAAAATCTCCTTTGCAGCTGCCAGAGATTTCTTCGCTTCGCCCGGCGAGAACTGGAATGAATCGCGGGTCGCATTGACCAGCATCAGCCCGCGGGGGGCCACCAGGCCCAGCAGTCCCCATTCCTCGGTGAAGGTCATCGCACCCGGCACCACTTCGCACATGCAGCAGGCGGCACCCAGGTACGACTGATACGTGCCCACCGAACACACCGGCACCACGCAGCCGAACCTTTCGTCAAAGGCACCGGCGTACATCGTCTGGTTGCCACCGCCGCTGGCTCCGGTGATGCCGATCTTCCCGCCATCGACCTCGGGCCGCGACTGCAGATAATCGACCGCCCGCATATTCTCGTACACCTGCAGGCCCGCCAGCGGCAGGCCCACGGGGAACAGCGTGGCCGCCACCATTTCGCCGTGGTATTCGCCCAGCCGTTTGCCCAGGCCCCGCTCACCGGCGCCGAAGGCATCGACAGACAGCACGAAGAAGCCCAGCTTCGCCAGGCCAATACAGCGGGACTGAATGGTCGGGTCCTGCTTGGCCCCCTTCCAGTGGCCGTGCACGCACAGTACGGCCGGGTGCTTGCCTTCACCCTCTGGCACGTAGGCATTGGCGGTCATCAGCACACCGGGCCGGGTCTGGAAGACGATCTTCTCGACCCGGTAGCCGTCCCGCTGAAGTTCGCCCAGTTTTCGTGGTTCGAGCGGCGCGGCCTCGCGGGGAAAGCCGCCCCAGGCCCGCAGCAGTTTCCGGCGGATGGCTTCCCGTTCCGCCTGCCAGGCAGCGAGTGTTTCCGGCGGGGCGT
>JAGQPV010000154.1 GCA_020426545.1 Planctomycetaceae bacterium | reverse complement strand
TCGAAGTGGCGGTCGTCGGGGCTGGCGACGCACACGAAGTCCACACCGGAATCCAGCAGCTGATCGACCGCGTCTTCCCCGGCGAAGCTCTCAAACCCGTTGATGCTGTCTCCGGCAGACTTGCGGTAGGCCTCCGCCCGGCGGCCCGTGCGAGTGGCGACGGCCGACAGCGGGATGTTCACATCGCCGTAGCTGCGGCTGTACAGCCCGTTCTGGTGAACATTCTCGAAGAACGGGCGGTAGGTTTCGTCAAAGATCATCCCCATGCCGACCATGCCGGCACGGAGTGTTTTCTCGCTGGTCGTCACAACTGTCCCCGGTGTGGCTGCTGCCTCTGGTAGTACTCGTGCTGCTGGCAACCGGGCTGAGCAGATGTGCGGCAACCCGGCATCGCGGCGTCTGGCCGCGAAAATCAGAATTCTGCCTGGATTCTAGAGATCCCCGCAGGCGGATTCCAGTCGCCCGCCGGAGTGGTCTTCCCGTTCAGGTGTGCCGGAGCACGTTCCTGTCTGGCTGGCTCCCGGGGCTGCTCTGTGACCGTGTACCGTGACTTCCGGCCCCGGTCTGTCATAATAGAGATCCAGACGGACAGAAACCGCACGACGCCGGGACGGAATTTCCCGGCAATGATGGCGTCCTGCTCCCACGGAACGACTGATCCCTGTATCGCATTACCTCCTGCTGGCATGACTCATGTTTGTTGACCGTGTTGAAATTCATTGCCAGGCCGGCGATGGCGGAAATGGCTGCGGCAGTTTCCGCCGGGAATCGCACGTTCCGCGGGGTGGCCCGAACGGGGGCGACGGCGGGGATGGTGGCAGTGTGATCATCCGGGCCGACACCAACCAGGGCAGCCTGACCAATATTGTCGGGCACCGGCACTGGAAAGCCGAACGGGGCCGGCACGGGGAGGGCAGCCTGCGGACTGGTCGCAGCGGCGAGGATGCCATCATTCTGGTCCCGCCGGGCACCATCGTGCGAGATCTGAAGAAAGGCCATGTGCTGCGGGATCTGTCGGAAGACGGCGCGGAAATCGTGGTGGCGAAGGGAGGCAAGGGCGGGCGCGGGAACCGGCATTTCGCCACGGCCACCAATCGGGCTCCGCGGGAATTCGAACCGGGTGGAGTGGGCGAACAGCGGAAGGTCATGCTGGAACTGAAGCTGATCGCCGATGTGGGCCTGCTGGGGAAACCCAATGCGGGCAAGTCGACTCTGCTGAGCCGGATGTCGCGTGCTCAGCCGGAAATTGCCGATTATCCCTTCACCACCAAGTACCCCAACCTGGGCCTGGTGCGCGTGGGATATGACCGGCAGTTTGTGATGGCCGACATTCCCGGACTGATTGAAGGTGCCCATGCCGGTGTGGGCCTGGGGCACGAGTTCCTGCGGCATGTGGAACGCACGCGGGTGCTGGTCCATCTGGTGGAACCGGCACCGATGGACGGCACGGACCCCGTGGAAAACTACCTGCAGATTCGCCAGGAGCTGGCTCTGTACGATGCCTCTCTGCCGGACCGGCCCGAGATTGTGGTGATCTCCAAGTGCGAACTGCCGGATGCGGCCGCTGCCGCGGAGCTGCTGGCGGAAGTCTCCGGCCGCCCCGTCCTGCAGATCTCCGCGGTCACCGGGAAAGGCCTGCCCGAAATGACCCGCCTCATTTTCGATGCCCTGGCCGAAGCTCCCGAATCGGATTCCGGAACGGGGAACCCGGCAGCTGCGGATTCCGGAGCAGACAGCGCTGGTTCCGCCGGCCCCGGCAGCTCGGAAACCGGCACTCACGATGTGAGATCCTGACGGGCCTGCACCGGGCGTTCGCCTTTATGCCAGGGCCCCGCGCCTTTGCACCTGCGCCCCGCGGCCTGGTGGAGCGGGAACGCACAGGCCGCTCACCGTCCGCGCGCCGCCGGTCCGGCTGAGGCCCGCGCGGCCACTCCTGCCGGCGGGCGAAGTACCAGATGGGTGCGGTGGTTTCGCACCGGCGGGCTCGCTGGTATTCTGGCCGGAACAATCAGGCTGAGTGTCTGTCCTGGCTGAACGGCACAGACAAGGTCTCCGTGCAGATTCCCCCTGTCACCCTGGTTTCGGGGGAACCTGCGCCTGCGGACTGACGCCCTGAACCCTGCAGCTGAGTTGTGACGGAACACTGACCCTTTCAACAGCAGACTTCAGACAGGAACAATCACCGATGAAGTACGGCATGAACATGCTTCTGTGGACCACGCACGTGACCGACGAGCACGCGGGTGCGCTGGAGCAGCTGAAGGAGATGGGGTACGACGGCGTTGAGCTGCCGATTTTCGAGATGGACGAAAAGCATTTCGCTTCGCTGGGCAACCGGCTGGATGGGCTGGGCCTGGAGCGGACGGCGGTAACCGTCTGCACGCCGGACGAAAACCCGATTTCTTCCGACGCCGCAAAGCGGGCCGGCGGGCTGACCCGCCTGAAGCAGGCGGTTGATGTGTGCAGCGCGGCCGGCGTGAAACTGCTGTGCGGGCCGCTGCATTCGGCGCTGGGGGAATTCAGCGGTCAGGGCCGCACGGAAGACGAATGGAAGTACGGAGCGGAGACGCTGAGCGCGGCGGCGGAGTACGCGCACTCGGCGGGCGTGACGCTGGTGCTGGAGTATCTCAACCGGTTCGAGTGCTACTTCCTCAACTGTGCCGAAGACTGTGCCCGCTTCTGCCGGGAAGTGAACCAGCCCGGGCTGAAGATGATGTACGACACCTTCCATGCGAACATCGAGGAAAAGTGCATCGCCGAGGCCATCCGCACCTGTGCGGACCAGACGGTGCATGTTCATATCTCCGAGAACGACCGCTCGACACCCGGTGCCGGCCATGTCGACTGGGACACGACCTTCGCCACGTTGAAGGAAACCGGTTACGAGGGCTGGATGGTCGTCGAGGCCTTCGGTCTGGCCCTGCCCGACCTGGCAGCTGCGACGAAGATCTGGCGGAGGATGTACTCCACGGAAGAAGACCTGGCCCGCGAAGCACTGGCTTTCATGAAGCAGCGAACCGCCTGAGCGGCTGTTGCGCGGCTCTGCGATGAACAGCCCGGTGACTGGCTGCGCCGTGCATCGTGAAAACATCGTCACGAACGGGGTGGAGCGGCTGACTGTTCCACCCCGGGCGGATGCGGGCAACGGGCGGGATTGGCGATATTTATCTCGCCTTCACTGTTCCCGCGCAATGTATAATGACGGCAGATCGTTCACCGCCGCTGCCTGTTTGATCTGGCCGGGCCATTCTGGCCGGCCTGGCAGTGGCTCGTCCGTTCCGGAGGGTACGGCATGATCGCCCCGGTTATTCGCATGGACAGCCGCCGGGTTCACGAGCTGCTGGCAGAAGCCGCAACGATCGTGGAGACCGGCAGAGGATTCTGGGGGCTGCGATGCGGGGAGCACGCTGTGTATGTGCTGACCGACGAAGCCCACAATCGCATGAGAATCATGTCGCCGGTCGCTGTCGAGGAGGACCTCGACGAGGCTGAGATGCGGCTGCTGCTGGAGGCCAATTTCGACCGCACGCTCGATGCCCGGTTCGCCCTGGCCGATGAGATTGTCTGGTCGCTGTTCGTCCATCCGCTGGATACGCTCAGCGAGGTCCAGCTGCTCGAAGGGCTGGGGCAGGTGGTGCAGCTGGCCGAGAATTTCGGCACAACCTACACCAGCACCGACCTGCTCTTCGGAGCCGATCTCAACGGGGACGGGCCTGGCGAACCTGGTCCCTGAGCGGGCAGCTGTCATGAAAGCGCAGGGACTGGAGCCGAACCGCGTTCCCGGTTCCCCTGCGGGGTGCTGGCTGTCCGGAGCCGTTCAGGCGGGAGGAAAGCGGAGCTGCTGCCGACGGCACCACTTCTGCCACAGCCGGCGGTACTCTTCTTCCAGTCCCTGAGCCAGACCGGAGACATCGCACAGCGGGCCTGCAGCCAGACGTTCGCGAAGTGTCGACCGCAGTTCGGCCAGCTGGTCTGGTGTTTCCGGATTCCAGGCCAGGGCAATGGCCTGATCGGCCAGCGCGTCGGCATCGGTTGAGATGTATTCATCCAGCCCGGCAGCCCGCAGCAGACTGGTGCCGATTCTGGAGGCCCAGCGGTTTCCGGGGAAACTGAGCACGGGCACGCCCTGCCACAGCGCGGCTGTCAACGTGGCCGGGTCCGACAGGGGGAAGGTATCCAGCGCGATATCGATCTGTCCCCAGGCTTTCAGCGAACGGTGTCGATCGGCCGGGCCAGCCAGACGAAGCCTGTCGGAGCCGACTCCCCGGACCTCGAATTCCCGGTACAGAAACTCGCGGTTACTGCGGGACGTAAGGGCAGAGTTCTTCAGCAGCAGGCCGGTTTCCGGGCAACTGCGGAGAATGGACGCCCACAGGTCGAGCACGGGAGGGGTGATGTGGTGCAGCGGAGCCATGCTGCCGAACATCAGCCGGCCCGCTTCCTGGCAGGGCGGCTGCTGAACCGGGGGTGCCAGTTCGTCGGGAGCGAAGGCAAAGCACGAACCCGGCACGCGGGCGATGTATTCCGGGTAATACCGCTGTTCTCCGGGTGGCAGCACCCAGTCGTCGCCAATCAGCCCGTCGAATACCGGCAGCCCCACGGGAGCATTGACTCCCAGCCAGGCCAGCTGCACCGGTGCCGGACGCAGCAGATACATGGCCAGCCGGCGGGAACGCGCGAAGCCGCACAGATCGATCAGGACATCGATTTCGGCAGCCCGCACCGCTGCTGCCGCGGCTTCGTTGTCGAGGTCCTGCAGAGAATGCTGCTGTTCCCCAGGCAGGTTGATGGCCGGGTGCCAGACGTCCCGTTCCTCCTCCAGTTCGGCTGCCGAAGCGGCGGCTCTGTCTTCCGCGGCGGAGGCGGAGCCCGCATTGTCGGACGGGAATTCGTGAAACAGATGAGCTTCCACCTGCCGTGGGTCGTGCTCCTGCAGCAGGCCGACCAGCGGGTGCAGGCTGTCAATCGTGTCGGCATCGCCAATCACATAGCCTACACGCAGCAGCCGGGACGGGTCGGCGGAATGATTGCGGAACTGGTCGGCCGGCAGACGGGGATCACCCAGTTGCCTGGCCCAGGTTCGGCGGGCATCGCGAATTTCCTGATTCGCGGCCGACGGCGCGCCGGGCAGAACCGAGGCCAGCGTGCGAAGGGGCATCGTGCTGTCGGCCCGCAGCGCCAGGCGAAAGTGCGTCACCGCCAGATCAACCTGTCCCAGTTCAAACAGGCATCGGCCCAGATTATGGCGGCTTTCGGTCTGATCCGGCTTGAGTTCCAGCACGCGTTCAAAGCATTCGGCAGCCGAGGCAAACTGCTCCGTCTCCATGCGGGCACAGCCGCAGCCATACCAGGCGGTGACGCTGTCGGCCTCGATCTTTGTCGCATGAATCAGATGGGGCAGCGCTTCGTACGGTTCACCGCCCGACATCAGACAGCCGCCCAGCATGCACCGCAGTTCCGCGTTGTCGGGTTCATCTTCGACAGCGGTCTGCAGCAGTTCCACCGCCTGAGACATCTCGCCCCGCTGCAGCAGCACGGAGACCAGATTGCGGAACGGCAGCCCGGTACTGCCGGAGAGCACGCAGGCTTTCTGAAAGCAGTCGGACGCTCCCGACAGATCTTCGATGCCCCACAACGTGTTGCCCAGGTTGTACCAGGCGGCCACATGGTCGGGATCGCGGCGGATGGCTTCCGCGAAGGACTGGGCTGCGCCGCTGAGATCGCCCGTATTCTGCTGCAGGTTGCCCAGGTTGTTCCACCAGCGGGCCTGATCGGGATCGAGATCAATCGCCTTGCGGAATGAGGCTTCGGCCGCTGCCAGGTTCTGCTGGCTCTGATAGACCAGGCCCAGCGTATCGTGGAACACGGCCTGACTGCTGTCCTGCGCAATGGCCCGCTGAATCAGTTCGAGGGCCAGTTCGTTGTTGTCTCTCTGCCAGGCAGCCGTACCCCGCAGGTGCAGAGCTTCGGCATGATGCGGATCCCGGGCGAGCACCTCATCGAACAGGGTGCTGGCTTCTTCCAGTCGCCCTGCCTGCAGGTGGTCGATTCCTTCTTCGATCTGCTGCTGGTAATTCATGCCCCTCACTCATCAGCCGGAACCACAGACGAAACCCGCAGGCCTGCCACAGCCTGACTGACCGCAGCCTCTGCAGGGCCCGGCCGGGATGGGGCGACACTCTCACGCACTGCAGTCGAAACATCATCCGGACACGGACCGGAACGGTGCTTCCGGCTCTGTCCTGATCACCCCGTGTTTTCCTGCACCGCTGCCCCGCGGTGGAGGCACGTTCAATTCCTCCCCCTGACTGTCATGCGGGCCTGCGGCCAGTGGCAGACCGTGCAGTAACTTCGCGCGGGGGGATGCAGACAGGGTTATAGACGAGATCACAGAGTGGGTGAACATGAATCCTGCCGCGGAACCTGAAGCGTGCGGAGGCAGCAGCCCCGGCTGACGGACGTGCGTCCTGCGAACCCTGCACGGAACACGCCGCCTCTGTCATGGTGACTGGTTTGTCTGCCTGCAGGGCCTGTACGGACTGAACTGCTTGAGGCGGCTGAACGGCAGCTGTACGATCAGCGGGAAGCCGGCGCGGGAAGATGCGCGGGACGGCAGTTCGGGCCGAAGTGGGCAGGGGAGTGGCGGAATGACGGAACAGGAATTCAGCGCGGAGGAATTTGCCGCGTGCCGGCCGGAACTGCCCGAAGACGGGCGATGGGCGGAACTTGTCGCGGGGCGAATTGTTGAACGGGATCCGCCCGGAGAGACGCACGGACTGATTGTGCTGAATCTGTCGCGCGCGCTGAGCGAGTGGCTGCAGCCTCAGGCCGCAGCCCCGCCATGCAGCCCGTGTTTCGAGCTGGGACTGCTGGTACAGCAGAATCCGGATACCGTTCGCTTTCCGGCGATCAGCTTTTTCCCGGGGAATCAGGCCTTCGACGAAACGGGAAAAACACTGACCCGTTCCGTGCCGCTCCTGTGTATCGACGTGGCCAGCACCGCCCGGCAGGCCGAACAGATGCCGGCTCGAGCGGCCGAATATCTGGCCATGGGCGTAGGCACGGTGTGGATTTTCGACATCCGGGACCGCGAAGTGCACGTGCATTCGGCCGGTGGCGACCGGCGACTGGTCGCCGGAGACAGCGCCCTGCTGGAAGCGGCCGACATTCTGCCGGGTTTCCAGGTTCCGCTGGGCGAGCTGTTTCTGCTGCCGCGCTGGTGGGCCTGAAAATCAGCCGGACCAGCCTCCCCCGCGGTGTCGCGGGGGCCCGTGACATACCGGCCGATTACAGAATCTCGTGAATCGGCTCGCCATCGGTGAGAATCGGCACGGGGCGACCGGAGAAGTCCGGGAAGGACTGCGAGTAATCGATGCCCAGCACGCGGTACACCGTCGCCAGCAGATCGGCCGGTGAGAGCGGACGCTCGATGGGGTGCTCGGCCTTGGAGTTGGTGGCACCCACCACCTGACCGTACCGCAGACCGCCGCCAGCCAGGGCCGCCGAGATTGCATTGCCCCAGTGATCGCGACCGGGAATGGGAATGCCGGGCTGCCCGGTGTTCAACCGGGGTGTGCGGCCGAATTCGCCCATCACCACCACCAGCACATCGTCCAGCATGCCGCGGACAGTCAGGTCTTCCAGCAGGGCCGACAGCGCCCGGTCGACCACGGGCAGTTTGGCTCCGTGGCCCTTCTCGATTCCCGAGTGGTTGTCCCAGTGGGGCATATCGACGGTGACAAAGCTGACGCCGGCTTCCACCAGACGGCGGGCCATCAGCGTGTAGTGCCCCCACGGTCCACGGCCATAGCGGTCGCGGGTCTTCGGGTCTTCCAGTTCAATATCGAACGCGGTACGGGCCCGGCCGCCGGTAATCATTTCCACGGCCTGCTGCTGGTAACGGTCCATCGCTTCGGCAGCGCCGGTCTGGTCGACTTCACGTTTCAGCTGATCCAGCTGGCTGAGCAGCCCCAGCCGGGTGGTGGTGCGGCTGGCATCGCCCGCAGTGAAGTTTTCCAGGCACTCCGGGCGTTTGATGGCAGCCGCGTAGGTGGAGGCCAGGTATTTCTGCGAGGTCTGCACATCGAACGGGTTGTACGCCTGACCGAGGTAGGCGGCTCCCTGATAACCCGGGTACAGGTACACGCTCTGTGCGGCAGGCAGGCCGACGTAAGCCGGCACGCCGGGCTGGTTCGCGCCCTTCATGCGGGAAACATACGAACCGACGGAGGGGAATTTCTGAGCCTTGTTGGCGGTGGTGGAACCGAACCGCCCGGTCAGCATCCAGTGGGCACCGGCGAAGTGGTCGCCCGTGCCGTGATGCAGCGAGCGGACGTAGACCATCTTGTCGGCATGATTCGCCTGCAGCGGCATGATCTCCGAGAGATCCATGCCGGGAACATTCGTCTGAATCGAAGTCCACGGGCCTCGATATTCGGCTGGAGCTTCAGGCTTGGGATCCCAGCTTTCCAGCTGACTGGGGCCTCCATCGAGCCACATCAGAATGACCGACTTGCTGTTCGTACTTTTCCCGGCAGCCACCGCCTCGGAACGAGCCCGCAACAGATCGGGCAGGCCCAGTCCGCTCAAACCCAGAAAGCCGGCCTTCAGAGCCGTGCGGCGGGTGTGGCCAGAGCAGTTGCGCGAGCGATCGGTGTTGCGAAGTTCGAGCATGGTGATGTCCTGCAGTGTTCAGGGCGTGGCAGGTCTGGCGGGTAGGCGCAGCGGGTGGTCCGGCTGGTTCCGCACAGCACAACAGCTGTACAGGAAACGGTGGCCGTTCCGTGAAGTATCGACCAGTTCATTGTGACAAATCAACGTTCGCTGGTCCATCGTGGGGCGATCAGACCGGAAAAATGTCCTTCGCCTGTCTGCCTTTCGGAACCCGGACAACCGGCCCCGGCGGGAAACATCAGATCGTAAGACTTTTCAAGGACAACACTTGCGTCAGTCGTTCATACTGCAGGCATGGCTGACACCGCATCGGGGAATTTCCGAGGGACGCAAACGAAAAGGGCCAGCCGTCGATGACGGCCAGCCCGTGCGGGGGTTGGGAAAAGTCTGCAGCAGCCTCAGGCTGTCGAGGATGGTGCGGTACCAGGCGCCGTTCAGCAGAGCAGGCCGCCCGCCGCTTCCGGCTCGGGGCTGATCGATGAAACCACAGCAGGCGTTGGAATTCCGGCAGGTCCCGGAACGGAGGAATCCGCCGGACTGCTGTCAGCCATAATGGGGCCTGGTGTTCCCTGGTTTTCGGACGGGTCGTCTTCGATCACCCGCATCTGTTTCCACTGGCCCATTTGAAAGCGAATCAGGAAGCCAATCCCCAGCAGAACAATGTAGGCGGCACAGGCCGACCAGCTGATGGCCAGGCTGCCCTCGTAGAACCGCCAGGCAATCCAGGTGGGGACGACCATCACCAGCCAGGCGGTGAGGGACGTGAAAATCAGCGAGAACCGGGTATCACCCGCCCCCCGGACGGCGGAACCGAACACAATGGCCAGCCCGTCGAAGAAGGAGTACAGCGCCACGAACCGCAGCAGCACCACGGCCGTATCGCACACGGGAGCGAATTCCTCCGCCGGGCAGTTGACCGAATACAGATACAGCAGCTGCCGGGGGAACAGCAGGTAAATAGCCGCGAAGCTCAGCATGTAAACGCTGCCCAGCCCACAGGCCATCCAGGTGGTGCGAACGGCGATTTCCGGCCGTCCGTCGCCGATCCGCCGGCCCACCAGAGTCATCACCGCCGTACCAATGCCCATCATGGGGATGAAGGCCAGCGTATTGAGGTTGAAGGCCAGGTTGGTCGCCGCGAGTTCGTCGGTGCCCAGCAGGCCCACCATGAAAATAAACATCGAAATGCCGGCGATATCGGCCAGCATCTGGAACCCGGTGGGCAGCCCGTACCGCAGCAGTCGCCGCAGCAGTGGCAGGCAGATCCGACACTGCTCCCACACAGGCCAGCCTTCCAGGCGGGCGGCGCGGGCCATCAGCAGACCGTACAGCACGAGGCCGCAGGTACTGGCCAGCACCGTGGCAATGGCCGCCCCGCGAATTCCCATTTCGGGAATCGGGCCGAACCCGAAAATCAGCACGGCATCAAGCACACCGTTCACAGCCACCACGGCAAAGTTGACGTACATGACGGTCCGTGTTTCGCCCCGCCCGCTGAAAAAGCAGGACAGCGCCGCGGAAACGGTAATCGGCACCGCTCCCACGCAGAACACGGAGAAATACGCAATCTCCCGCACCTGGACTTCCGGCTGATGACCGATCAGGCCGAAGAGGACGGGCGTCAGCGGAGTGACGATCATGAACAGCAGCCCGGCGCCGAGCGACAGGAACACACCCTGCCACACCGCGGAGACCACACGGTCCCGGCGGCCGGCTCCTTCGTACTGCGCCACAAACGTGTTGACGTAGGTGATGGTGCCGATCGCCACGGACATGAACGTCCAGTGCAGCATGCCCGCGGGAGTCACAGCCGCCAGATCGAACTTCGAATGCCAGGTGAGAAACACCCGGTCCATGAAGTGCAGCAGCGAGATCGACCCGGAGCTGAGGATCAGCGGGAGGGCCACCTGCCACAGTTCGCGGAAGCTGCCGGCCGCGGGCCGTATGCGGGCCGGCGAAATGCCGGACGGCGGAGACTGACTGGCGGAATCCTCCGCGCCAGTGACTGGCTGCCCCGCCGCAACACCATCTGCGGGGGGAACTTCGGCAAA
>JAGQPV010000153.1 GCA_020426545.1 Planctomycetaceae bacterium | reverse complement strand
CGATGCCGCCAGCCATTCAGCCGGGGCTGGCTGTCAGCGCCGACTGGGGCTGCCAGTCCTTCAGCTGCAGCTCCACCTTCTCGTAACCACGGAACCGGTTGATGCCAGGAGCGAAGGTCACCGCGATCGGTCCGTCGGCCTGTTCAATCTGACTGGCCCATTCTCCGCGACCAAAGGCCACCGCCCGCATCTTCGTGCCGAACTGCTTCAGCTGCAGCGACAGATGACGATCCCCCTCGCCCATCGTGCGGGGTTTCTCCGCCAGTTCACACTGCGTCGCGGCAAACAGCGGGCGGGGGTTCTCGCAGCCGAACGGCCCCAGGCGGTCCAGCTCGAGCACGGCCTGCCGCGTGCAGTCCGACAGGCGGACTTCCGCATCGATGGTCAGGTCCGCCGCACTGCCGGTCTCGCTCTGGTTCTCAGCCACATACTGGCTGAACGCCTCCCGGAATTCCTCAAGTCGTCCGGCCTCGATCTTCATACCCGCGGCGGCATGGTGCCCGCCACAGGTCAGCAGCATCTCACTGCAGCTGGACAGCCCGGTATACAGATCGAACCCGGCCCAGCTGCGGGCCGAACCCTGGCCGATCCCTTCGGCGGCGTTCATGGCAATCAGAATGGCCGGCTTTTCGCAGAACTCGGCCACACGGCTGGCCACAATGCCAATCACTCCGGCATGCCATTCCGTGCTGGCCAGCACCACGGCGGCCGCTTCCTCCTGGCCGGGCATCTCCGCCAGCTGTTCTTTGGCTTCCTTGAAGATGCGGCGTTCGACCGTGCGGCGGTTCTTATTCAGTTCATCCAGCCAGGCAGCCAGCCGATCGGCCCGGGCCTGATCGTCGGTCGTCAGCAGCTCGACCGCCAGCCGGGCCTGCCCCAGCCGACCAGCCGCATTGATACGCGGGGCGATGGCAAAGCCGATGTCTTCCGCATCCAGCGTGGCGCCCCGCTCAATCTTCGAGATATCCATCAGTGCCTGCAGGCCAATGCCGGCCTTCTCGGCCAGACTGGCCAGTCCGTACCGCACGATGATCCGGTTCTCACCCCGCAGCGGCACCACATCGGCTACGGTGCCAATGGCCGCCAGCCCCACCGCCGAGGTCAGGTAGTTCCGCATTCGCGGAGACGCTTTGCGGCCGTCGTTCATCACAGCCGAAATCGCCCAGGCCAGTTTCAGCGCCACGCCCGCGCCGCACAGATCGCCGAACGAGGGCGGAAAGCCCGGCAGCCGGGGATGCACCAGGCAGGCCGCCGCGGGAAGTTCCTCGCCGTACTGGTGATGATCGGTGATGATCAGTTCCAGCCCCAGCTCCTTCGCGAGGGCGGCTTCCTTCACGCTGGCGATACCACAGTCGACGGTCACCACCAGCTGCTGAGGATCGTCCTCGTGCAGCTTGCGGAGTGCATCGCAGTTGAGGCCGTAACCTTCTTCCAGCCGGGACGGGATGTAATATTCCACGGTGGCGTCGGACAGCCGGAGGCAGTGCCACAGAATGGCGGTCGACGTCACCCCATCGACGTCATAATCGCCGTAAATGGTGATCTTCCGCCCCGCACGAACGGCCGCCACAATCCGTTCGGCCGCTTCGGCTGCACCCGGCAGCATCTCGGGCCGTTCCAGGTCGTTCAACCTGGAGTTGAGGAACGTGTTCGCGCTCTCGGCGGTGGTGAGGCCGCGGGAGATCAGCACCTGAGCCGTCAGCGGTGCAATCCGCAGATCACGGCTCAACTGGCGGACAAGAAATTCATCGTGTGGGGAATAGTGCCACACTCGCGACATGAGTGGCCTCTTTGCCTCGAAATCGTTCCGTACCGTATTTTCGCTGCCGGGCAGCAACCTTCTCCGGGCAGACAGCACTGCCGGCAGCCGAACGCATTACACCAGCGCGCAAGCCGGGTTGTCAAAGCGCCTCTTCCGCCCGCGGATCTCCCGCAGTTCCCGCGCAGCGAGGATTTCCCCTGAACTGTCAGCCACCACCGGGCAGGAATTCCGGGCGGGAAAGTGCCAGAAAATCAGCCTGCATCAACGCCGGAGAGCAGCCTGCGGCCGTGGGTTCGCAAAGCGTCCAGCAGGCCGTCCAGCTGGTCACTTCCGGTAAGCGGGTTAATCAGCGTCACCCGCAGGGCGGCCACGCCGTCTTTCGCCGTGGGCACAATGTAATACTCACCCGAGCGAACCAGTTCCTTCCGCAGTGCCAGCTGAAACTGCCCCAGCTCGGCCGGGGGAGCTTCCCGCAGCTGCCGGGGAATATGCCGGAACACCACGATATTGCATTCCGGTTCGTGCAGGGGAACAAAATCCTCCGCCTCCTGCAGCCGGCGATACAGCTGCTGGCCCAGGTCGAAGGTGATATCCACCAGATCGCCGAACAGCTCGCGGCCGAACAGCGACCACGTGCCCCACAGCCCGAAGGCAGCGGCCCGTTTGGTGCATTCGATGGTTTTCAACCCGCTGTCGTATTCGGCCAGCCCCGGATCCGACGGATCAAACAGATACGGTGCGTCCTGCCGGAAGGCTTCGAACCGGTGCTCCCGGTTGCGGTAGAACACAAAAGCGCACAGCGCGGGCACAAACAGCATTTTGTGGGCATCCCAGATCAGGCTGTCCGCCTGGTCCAGGCCTTCCACCAGGTGCCGGTGCTTCCGGCTGAAGCAGGCTGCCCCGCCATGAGCGGCATCCACATGCAGCCACACATCGTGCCGGGCACACACATCGGCAATATCGACCAGCGGATCGAAGGCCCCGATCGGTGTGGCACACGCACAGGCCACCACCGCCACGATGGGGCGGTTCTGCTGTCGCAGCCGGCGAAGCGTCTGGTCGAGCTGGCAGGGGTCGATCCTGCGGCGTTCATCGAGGGCCGCTTTGATAACCTGATCGGTCCCCAGGCCCAGAATTCCCGCCGACCGCGCAATGCAGTAATGCGCTTCTCCATGGGAGACCAGTACCGGGCCATCTTCCCCGCTGGAAATTCCCCGCTCCCACGCATCCCCGAGGCAGACATTCCGCGCCGTCAGCAGGGCGGTGAGATTGGCCAGCGAACCCCCATGTGTGACGACTCCCGCAAACTCACCCGCATCCCAGCCAATCAGCCGGCCCAGCTGCTCGACAACGGCCGCCTCCACCGAGGTGGCCCACGGGCCCATTTCGTAAATGGCCATCACCTGGTTGGTGACGGCGCCGACGGCGTCGAACAGCCCGGCGATGGGAACAGAAGCCGGCACCTGATGGCCCAGATAGCGTGGATCGTGCAGGTTGTGCCCGCTGGCGAGCATCAGCTGCACCAGCTGCTCGAACCGTTCCAGCAGCAGGGGCTGCTCCGGCGAGTTTTTCGCGGACGTGCTGGCACCAGAGGCGGTGCTGTTCTCATCGAGACAGGACATCGCCCGGGCGATGCTGTCCGCCGGCTCGGCCCAGTTCAATACCTTCTGACCGCTGGATTCCACCGAACTCAGATGCGTGCTCAGCAGTTCCATCATCCGCTGGCCGGCGCTGGCCAGCAGCTCGGGCGACCAGGCGGCCCGCACACGGCTGCGGGCGGCATCAAGTGTCTCAGAGGGGGCCGTCGTCATGAGTGCCGGAACCGCCTGCGGGGAGTGCTGAAGCAACCGGAAGCAGCAGCCTCCGGCAAGGTTCCCACATGTTAGGCCCCTGCAGAAACGGCGGCAAGCAGCACGTTCGTCAGCCCTGTCCCACGTCAAACCGGAATGGCTCGGACGTAATCTCATAGCCTGGCCGCAGAGCGACATTCAGCAGCAGCCCCAGCATGGCACTGGTGGCCAGCAGACTCGAACCCCCATAGCTGACCAGCGGCAATGTCATCCCGGTAATCGGCATCAGGCCCACCGTCATGCCGGTATTGATGATGCACTGCGAGGCCAGCAGCGCCACAATTCCCACCACCATCAGCCGGCCAAAGGGTTCGCGGGTCGCAGCGGCCACCAGCAGCCCCCGGCCAAACAGCAGCAGAAACAGAAACAGCAGTCCCAGGGTACCGGGCAGCCCCCAGCGTTCGCCAATCAGGCAGAACACAAAGTCGGTGCGTCCCGCCGGCAGGTGCCAGGCCATGGGGTCATCGACCGGCATCCCCGTTCTTTCGCTGCCCCACGCTCCGCCCAGTGCCAGCACCTGCTTGGACTGATGCAGATGGTATCCGTCTCCCTTCGGAGCGGTCCCGCCATCTGCCTGAACCATCAATGTGACCACCCGGGATTTCTGTTCGGCACTCATGCCCAGCCACAGCACCGGCAGCATGGCCACCCCCAGCACAATCACCAGCAGCAGATGCTGCGGCCTGGCACCGGCGGCAAACAGCATGGAGAACAGCACGGGAAAGAACACCAGCGACGTGCCCAGGTCCGGCTCGCGAAGAATCAGCCCCACCGGCACCAGCGTCATCACAAACGGAATCAGCAGGCCAGTGAGGCGAAACGTGTGTTTCCGGTGCATCAGGTAATGCGCCAGCGCCATCATGAACGTCAGCTTGGCCAGCTCGGAAGGCTGAAACCAGGCCACGCCCAGCGGGATCCAGCGGTGTGCTCCGTTACGGGCCGGCAGAAAGTACACCAGCACCAGCAAAACCAGACTCACGGCGAACAGCGGATAGCTGAACCACCTCAGCCGCCGGTAGGGCACAATGGTGGCCACCAGCATCACGGGGATGGACAGCAGAATCCACACCACCTGCCGGCTGAGAAAACTGCTCCCGCCGGAAAGCGCGTCACCCCGGGCGATACCACTCAGACCCGCCAGCATCAGCAGGCCAGCGGCCAGGACAATGCTCCAGGGCAGACGACGAATCCACAGCAGGGCGTTCATTGGCAGAACCTGCCCGGGTCAGGGCCGGATTTCGGGGTATCATTCACCTGACACGGCAGAGGCCCGTGAGACCACCGCCCGGCAGGCAGGGGAGGTTTAGCGGAAAATGGCCAGTCGGGGAACCCGGCTTTGCCGGACATCCGTTGCCGTACGGCGGCTTCTCACCCGCACAGAAGCTGCCCCGGCCCCTCCGGCGAACCCCAAGGGAACTTCCGACCACTGGCAAGGGGTGATTTCCCCAGGGAAGATGGTAAAGTGGCATGACTGCGGGTCACACGAACTCATCCCGCTGCAGCGACCGGGCGAATCCGCCTCTGCTGTCGCCGCCCCCGTTTTCAGACTGACAATATCTCCAGTGAGGCATTGCCTCGCTGTGTCGATCCGGTGAGGCCGCCGGGTCAGGAGTCTTTCGATGCCGGTGAAAGTCCGTTGTCCCCAGTGCCGCAAGGTCATGGCTGCTCCCGATAAGGCCAGGGGCAAGGCCATCCGCTGTACCGAATGCAAAACTCCGGTCCGGGTGCCGGCTGGCGACAGTAAAGAGAAGCCCACCCGCTCAAAATCCGCTTCCGGTTCGAGCAGCCGCCGCAAGGCCGCAGTCGATGAGGATGATCTGTTCGGCAGCCTCGACCTGCGAATGGCCGAAGACCGCAGCATCCGCATGTGCCCCGGCTGCGGTACCCAGGTCGATGAAGAAAACATCGACTGCCCGAAGTGCGGCGTGAATATCGACACGGGCCTGCCCGGCGTGGAGATGAAACGGAAGGCCGCCCTGCGGAAGGGAGTCGATCCGACAGGCTACTTCGACAAGGGCCTGAAAGACGCCTTCCGCTTCACCATGAAGTTCAAGAAGCTGTCACTGCGGACGGCGATGTACGGCATCATCTTCGGTCTGCTGGCCTTCGGCTGCGGGTTCATGGTCAACTGGTGCAGCCGCCTTCCTCCCAAAGCCTTCTGGAGTTTTGTGGGGCTGGTGATGGCTCTGGCGGTGCCCGGCTGGACGTGGCACCTGTGGACCGAAGTGATCAACCTCACGCTGTCCAAAAAGAAGAAACCCGGCCGCTATCCGTTCGACCTGTTCCAGTGTTCGGCCCTGGGAATCAAGTATTACGTCTGGCTGCTGGTTTTCGTGGTCCCGCTGATGCTGATCACCGGCGCAATTGGCGGAGCGCTGATCGTTTCCGGTCTGCTGTGGGTGGGTCTCGCGCTGATCCTGCTCAGTTTCCTGGTTGCTTTGCCGGCCGTGCCGATTTCCATGTCGCACATGGCCATGCCGATTCAGAACAAGGGCTGGATGTTCTGGAAAATCCTGCCCAAGGTTTACCAGTACGCCGGTCCCTGCCTGCACTGGTCCTTCTTCTTCGTGCTGAGCATGCTGCCCATGAGCGCGGTCCTGGTGGCCGGCAACCTGCTGGGGGCTGCCGATATGCAGCGGTTGCAGGCCGATCTGCACCACAACAACCAGATTTCGCTGGCCAAAAATTACGAATCACTGAGCAAGGAAGAACCGCCCGCCTGGGTCGAGGAGTGGAAAGACCAGGAGCCGAAAGAGCCGGACTATCAGGCCCTGCTCATCCCGGCGGGTACTCTCGTGCTGGCCAATCTGCTGTTTGCGGTGGGAGCCGTGTTCAGCATGCGGCTGAACGGCCAGCTGACGTATTACCTGCAGCGGGATCTTGATCTCGAAATGCAGGCCAAGGAAGTCAAATACGTTTCCAGCCGCGAAGCAAGAGAGAATCCGCTCAAAGCTCCCGCAGCCAATTTTGGTCCCCGAGCAGTTGCCTACATTGTGGATCTCCTCTTCCTTGATGGATTGATCGGGGGGATGAGCTTTGCGGTCACGGAACTGATGCGAATGTACGAAGCCAGTCAACAGACTATTCTATCGGTGGCGGGCGCTTCAGGAGTGGTGACGCTGCTGGCCATGTGGCTGTACTTCGCGAAAGGCGAAAGCAGTGAAGCGATGGCCACCAGGGGAAAGAACTCATCCAAACTGTTCGTGGTAGATATGAATGGCGAACGGCTGACGTTTGGCAAAGCCACCGCCCGGTTCCTCGTCAAATACTTCCTGTCGGGACCGATGACTTTGTATGGCGGCTATCTGATGGCGGCCTTCGATAAGGACGGACGGGCGCTGCACGACCGCATCTGCGGCACGATGGTCAAGAAAGGCTGACGCCGCAGCCTGCCGAGAGTAGTCCCAGTTCACACGTGGTCGATTTCCACAAACCGGCCAGCTGCCGCAATTTCCTCCGGCGTCAGCTGGTCGCCTTCCCGCAGCGGGTGAATCATCGTGATCTGCCGCTGACGGGGAACCGGCTGGCCGGCAAGCCCCGCCGTCAGCAGACAGCTTCCCGTCAATTGCCCTGGCAGCCAGCCGCTGATTCCGTTCCAGCCACGCTGTGACATCGCCGCTGCCAGCACCTTCGGCAGGGCGTCTGCCGGGGTCACGGCCCAGTCCATCAGGCGGACAGCCCCTGGTTCATCGGTTTCGCGCACGCGCAGCCAGCCGGCTATCAAGTCCCCGGTTTCTCCCTGCACCGCCTGCACCAGCAGGAACTCATCTTCCGGCGACTGGTCCAGCAGCTGCTGCCAGCGTGTTTCTTCGCACCGAATCGTCAGTGCCTGCTGTTCCGCAGCACGGGCGGCCATCTCCCGCAGCAGGGAGGCCTCCGCCTCGGGATCAACCGACCGAACGGAGAATGAAGCAGCTGCTGTTTCACTCAATGTGAGTGTCGCTTCCATAGCCGGACAGACGAGATAGCCCAGTCTCGCGTAATACGCGGGAGCGATGTCGGAATACAGCAGGGCCAGTTCATCACCCTGCCCGCTTCGCAGCTGCTCCACGGCCCGAATCAGAATCGGTGCCAGCCCCTGTCCCCGGAACTCGGGCCGGGTATGAACAGCCCCGATCTGAAATCCGGCAACGAATTGGCCACCCCGAAAGAAAACCACTGGCCAGCAGCCCAGCGAAGTCACCACTTCGCCGCCCACGCAACCCACGTACCAGCTGGCCCGCCGATGTTTCGGCGAGGCATGCCGCCAGCGGAGGTATTCCTCCAGTGGCTGCCCCCGACCCCAGAACTCGTGCACATTGCGGTAGGCCGCATCCTGCTCTTCCGGAGAGGCCAGATGAACATCGAGGGCGAACTCAGGATTAGACATGGAGCAATTTTCCGTCTGTGGTGGGAGGGCGGAAGCTGTGCGGTGGCTCCGCCTGCCGGCGAACGCTACTATCTGCAGCCTACGGTCAGCTTCCCGCAGACCCTGCAGGACAGAATCTGAAATGAATCACCGACGGCTGACAGGGCAGGCCAGCCCGTGGTCCGTCTGAGGTATGAAGCCGCTTCCGGTCTGGTCACCGGAGCACGCGGATGAAGCGAGTAACGACAGGAAAGACCTCTCATGGAAATCATTCCCGCCATCGACCTTCGCGGCGGCCAGTGTGTTCGCCTGCGTCAGGGAGACTATCAGCAGGAAACCGTGTTCGGCAACGATCCGGTCGCCATGGCCCGGCACTGGGTCAGTGAAGGAGCGAAGCGGCTGCACCTGGTCGATCTCGACGCGGCCCGCACCGGAGATCCTGTCAATCACCCGGTTGTCCGTGAAATTGTGCAGGCCGTCAACGTGCCCTGCCAGCTGGGCGGCGGCCTGCGGGATCAGGAATCCATCCGCAAAGCACTGGAGGAAATCGGTGTGGAACGGGCGATTGTCGGCACGCGGGCCCTGAAGGATCCCGAGTGGTTCCGGCAGATGGCCGCCGAATTTCCCGGCCGGCTGGTGCTGGGGCTGGATGCGAAAGATTCCCGCGTGGCCACCGATGGCTGGCTGGATGTCTCCAGCATGACGGCCCTGGAACTGGCCGAACAGTTCGCCGACCTCGACCTGGCAGCTGTGGTGTATACAAACATCGCCAACGACGGCATGATGGCCGGCGTGGACGAAGCCACCATTCAGGACATGGTCGCCCTGACCAGGCTGGGCCTGAATGTGATTGCATCCGGTGGCGTCTCGACGCTGGACGATGTCACCCGGCTGGCCGTTGTCGCCCGCCAGCATCCCCGGCTGACGGGTGCGATCGTCGGTCGTGCAATCTACGAGAAAACGATCATCATTCGCGAAGCCGAAGCGGCCGCCCAGGGTGGCGTGCGGAAGGGCCCCGCGGAGGAGTGAGTACCCGCCGAGCAAGGGCTGCAGGTCTTCTCTTCTGCAGGTCAGGCTATTGCCTGACTTCGTGGATTTACCAGCGATTCGATTGACAAGGCACACTGGCAGACAGGCAGCCAGCGACTCCCGACCGGCTGCCTTCTCTTCACTTCCCTCCCTTTCAGGGAGGGAATGAGGGAGGGTCCAGTCTTTCAAGAATCACTGACACGCACTTCCAGGGTGCCACTGCCTGGCCTGGCCAGCAGTGTCTTCTCTTCACTGAGTGCTGAATCCTGACCACCGACCCCTCCCAGAGTCTGGTAGGCTGGGTTGAGCTTCGAAACCCAGCAATTGCGGGTGCAAAACCACAGCCAGCTGACCAGTGCTGTAAAGACATGCCCACGCAAGCGTGGAGCATGGCACCCTGTATCCGTGTCTTCCCTTCCCGGAATCCCGGCCCCTGACCACCGCCCCCTGCCAGGTCACACCAGCTGGAAGGTCTCCAGCAGGGCCGCCAGGGCGGTCTGCCCCTGTCCGGCCGCCACCACGATGCTCATTTTGACTTCGCTGGTGTTGATCATCTGCACGTTCACATTGCAGGCTGCCAGGGCCAGAAACATTTTCTCGCCCACACCGGTATGGCTTCGCAGGCCAATGCCGGTGACGGTCAGCTGCGCAATTTCCCGGTCGAAGCTGAGTTCCGTTCCCGGCCACCGCTCCAGCACTTCCCGCAGCAGCAGCAGGCAGGAATCCAGGTCGGTCCGGGGGACGGTGAACGACAGATGGGCCCGGCCATGGTGGCCGATATTCTGTACGATCATATCGACCAGAATCCCGCCTTCGGCGACAGCCGTGAACACCTCAGCCGCCACGCCCGGTTCGTCTGGCAGGCCCGACAGAGTGATACGGGACTGATCGGTATCGAGGCCGACCTCGCTGACCACGATGTCCTCCATCGCCGCCAGCCGGGAAACCACATCGCGTTCGAGTTCTTCCCGCAGCGAAGGGGAACCATCGGCCGAATCGCTGTCCACGCCAATCGACGGAGGCGACGCCGATTTCTCGTGCAGGCGGAACGCCCGATGCACAATTCGCACAACTTCATCGCAGCGGTCCCGCGGGACCAGCACCGAGATCTTGATTTCGCTGGTGGTCACCATGCCGATATTGACGTCGGCTTCCGCCAGCGACTGAAACATGGCCGCGGCCACACCGGTGTGGGTTCGCATGCCGCTGCCCACCACCGAAACCTTGGAGACATCGACTCCCTGGCGGACTTTCCCCTGCCCCAGCCGGCTGATCGCATCTTCCGCGGCGGCGATGGCCTGGGCCAGTTCATCCTGCTGGACCGTGAACGACACTTCCGCCAGCCCGCCCGAACCCACGTCCTGCACCACCATGTCGACGGGAATTTTCCGGGCCGCCATGCTGGTGAACACGGTGCTCATCACACCGGGCCGATCGGGAAGCTGCTCCAGAGTTACCCGGGCTTCATTCCGCACCAGCGCCACCCCGGTCACCACCGCGGCATTCGCCGCCGGTTCGGGAGCAATCAGAGTTCCCATCCCGTCGGAATACGAGGGACGAACCCGCAGCGGAACGCGGTATTTCTTGGCAAATTCAATCGACCGGGAATGCATCACCCCGGCCCCCAGACTGGCCAGTTCCAGCATCTCGTCGTAGCTGATGTGGTCGATCTTGCGGGCGTCCTCGACAATGCGGGGATCAGTGGAAAACACACCCTCCACATCCGTATAGATTTCGCAGACATCG
>JAGQPV010000152.1 GCA_020426545.1 Planctomycetaceae bacterium | reverse complement strand
CGTGCATCCTTTGGAACGACAGACTCCGAGGGACGTTATGAGCTGATCTACACGCCGGAACAGCCGGGGGCGGCGGTGGGGCACCATTCAGTCCAGGTGACCACGGCGGATCCTCAATCTCCCGCAGGCAGCGAAGAACTCCCGGCGGTTTACAACACTCAGACGACTCTCTCCGCCAATGTGAAGCCCGGGGAGAACCCGATCGATTTCGCGCTGAATTCTCAGCCGTAACAGCGGTCGGCCGTACAGAGGCGTTCGGGCCCAGTGCCATCACCGGGCTGCCGCCAGCAGAAGCCCCGGATCGGGAGACTGCTGTTGGTTGCAGCGGCGACCGTACCGTGTGCTGATCTCCGCCGGGTCGGTTCAGACAACGTGCAAGTCTGCAGATCGAATATGCGCTGGCGAGCGGGTGGTCCGTTTACTCGGCCCCGGCCGCAGCCTGGCGGGCCAGTTCAATGAAGCGGCGGGTCAGGTTCGGGTCCTTCACGCCGGGCTCCCGTTCTACCCCGCTGGAAACATCGACTCCCCACGGTCGAACGGTTTCGATAGCCTCCGCCACGTTGTCGGGCGTCAAGCCGCCAGCCAGTACGAGCCGGGGCCATTCGGTTGTGTGGTACTCTTCCCGCAGCAGTTCCCAGGGAGCCGTATGGCCGGAGCCGCCATACTGCCCGGACACGCGGGCATCGATCAGCACGGCCGCCAGAGTCACCTGCCGCTCCCGGCATTCCGCCAGATACTCGGCCAGTGGGCCAAGACCTTCCTCTCCGGCGCGCCAGGCACGCACGACCGGCAGCGAAACCCGTGCCTGCAGCTGTGCCAGGAACTCGGGCGATTCGTCGCCGTGCAGCTGCAGCAGCCGGAGGGGAACCTGCTGTGTGATCTCAACAATCTCAGCCACGGAATGATTCACAAACAGTCCCACCGGAGTGATTTCCGCCGGAATGTGATGACTGAAGTCGGCTGCGGTGGACGGAGAAACCACCCGCACGGTGCCGGCATAGAAATTCAGCCCCATGGCATCCGGCATCAGCCCGGCCACCATCTGCGCCGTGGCGGCATCGCGAATTCCGCAGATCTTGATCCACATGGGCAGGTCCGGCTTCAGCCTTCCGGGTGACGGGGAACGAGTTCGCGGCCCCGGCACAGGTTCCCGGTCCCTTCCGGGAGTTGGCAGCGGGGCAATGTCGAGGGATTCTGCTTCATTCTGACAGAACTGAAGGGCAGGGCAACCACGGGCAGCCGATTGCGAACAGACGGCGCCCGAACGCCCCCGCCAGATTCAGGTGGGTGGCTGGCGATGTATTGCTGAGGGGCCCCTGCGTGTTGCAGTAGAGGGAAACCCGGCTTCACAGGTACACTCCCGTCAGCAGTGAACCTGCGGTTTCCCGTCTGGATGGAGCGGACCTGTCTGATGAACGTCGTGATACTTGGTGCGGGTACGGTGGGCACCTCGATTGCCCAGCTGTTGTGCAGCAACCAGCAGGATGTCTGCGTGGTGGATGTGTCCCGCGCTGCGCTCGATTCAGTCGAGGAGCAGCTCGATGTGCAGACGGTCGTCGGCTCGGCCTGCGATGCCATCACGCTGTTTCAGGCAGGCGTGCAGTCGGCGGACCTGTGCCTGTGCGTGACCAGCGAGGATGAAATCAATCTCGTCGGCGCCAGCCTCGCGAAAGCCATGGGGGCCCGCCGCAGCGTGGCCCGAATCTTCAACCCGGCCATTCGGGACACCAGCACGTTCGATTACCGCCGTCATTTCGGCATCGACCGCCTGCTGAGCCTGGAATATCTCACGGCGGTCGAACTGGGCCGCGGAATCCGCAAGCAGGGACTGTTTGCGATTGAAAGCTTCGCCCGCGGCGGGGTGGAAGTGCAGGAAGTGGCAGTCGAACCGGGTTCGCGGGCAATCGGTGTTCCATTGCGCGAGCTCGACATGCCGCCTGGAGTTCGCATCGGCCTGATCTCCAGCGAAACCCGCACCACGATCGCCGGTGCCGACGACACGATTGAAGCGGGGGATCATGTCACACTGATTGGTTCGCGGGAGCGGCTGCAGGATGTGAAACGGCTGTTGCAGCATCGCACCCCACCCGTCCTGAATGTTGTGATTGCGGGGGGAGGAGCGATTGGCTTCCACCTTGCGCGGCTGCTGCAGTCGGGCCGGTTTAAAGTCCTGCTGATGGAAGCCGATGGCGACCGCTGCCGCTATCTGGCCGACCGTCTCGACCAGACGACGATTCTGCATGCCGATGCAACCCGCCAGACGGAAATGGAGGAAGCCAGGGTGGGCCGGGCCGATGTGTTTGTCGCCGCCACCGGCCACGATGAAGACAATATCGTCTGTGGTGTGGAAGCCCGGGAGCTGGGCTGCAGCCGCATCATGAGCGTCGTCCGCCGCCCGGATTATGCGAATGTGCTGGAGCGGCTGGGAATCGATGTGGCCGTCAGCCCCAGAGAAGTCATCCCCCGGCAGGTGCTGGGGATGGTGGAAACCGGTCCCAGACTCGACCGGACGATCCTCTCCGGAGGCGAGGCGGAAGTCTGGGAGATGGAAGTTCTGCCGGGAGCCCCCATCACCCGGGCCCCGCTGAAAGAACTGCAGCTGCCGCATATTCTGATCGCTGCCATCGAGCGGGAGGAATTCGTGCGTGTCCCCGGCGCGGACGATCAGCTGCAGACGGGAGATACGGCCGTGGTGCTGGTGCAGGTCGCCAGTCGGGCCGAGGCGATGGAACTCTTCATTCCGACGAACTGAGTGTAGAAAGCCTGCCGATCCCACCAGCGCCGTTCCATTGAGGCCCCCATCCACCGGGCCCGGCGGCGGAAGTCTGGCCACTGGCCCCAGTGGTGCGGCGGGCAGGATTCCCGGACAGACATGACGTCCCCTCGCCTTTCTGCTGTCCTCCCCATTACCGGCAGCCGAAACCGTTTGACTCGGTCTGATCGTGTGCCAGGCTGAAACAGGCACAGCGTGTCCTTCCGCAGGTCTGCTTTTCCCCTGCCACTGGCTGGTGCCAGCGGCCAGAGCACATTCGACAGTGCTCGCACGGCCCGGGTCTGCGCAGGGGGCACTGCGGCGGAATTCGCATGTGCCCCGGGCAATGCGGGCGAAATCCCGAACCATCAGGCGACGAGAACCGGCGGAGCACTCATGACGGACGATCGCAGAGAAATTCAGTCACGACGATCTCAGAGCGACCGCCGGGACGATCCGCGGACCGGCCATGAGGCCGAAGTGCGTCTGCTGAGGGTCGCCGATCCGCACGGCGGCATCCTGACAGGCGAGCTGCTTGATGCGTCGGTCGGCGGCCTGCGGCTGCGGCTGGCGGAATTTCTCGCCCCCGAAGAACGGCTGCTGGTGGAAGTTCGCAGTGGCGATCAGCTGCTGTTCAGCGTCCTCGTGGCGGTGGTCTGGTGCCAGCCGGAGGATGAAGGAGAAGCCGGCTGGAAAGCAGGCTGCGGACTGGATCAGCAGTTGCGGCCCAGGCAGCTGGCTGTCCTGCAGCAGCTGGCCCGGCAGAACGGAGCCCTTCGGCGTCCAAGGGTCACCGCGCAGCATGAAGACCGCTGAGACAGACAGCTGTCTCAACGGTCCTTCATTCTGATCAGTCAGTCCGAAACGGAAACGTGGCCTGCGTTTCTGCCAGTTTCCGCCGGATCATGCAGCGGACCGGATTCAGCTGGCTTCGGCGGGAAGCACGTTGATGCGGCGGCCCTTGCGGTCGAAGAATACTTCGCCCTCGACCAGGGAAAAGATGGTGTAGTCCTTACCCATTCCCACGTTGCGGCCCGGATGCCACTTGGTGCCACACTGGCGGACAAGAATGTTCCCGGCGTCGACTTTCTCGCCACCGAACTTCTTGATCCCACGCCGCTGGGCATTCGAGTCGCGTCCGTTGCGGCTTGAGCCCTGTCCCTTCTTATGAGCCATCGCTCAAAATCCTTACGTCGCTTGCTGAACTGGTTCTGATGTCGGAGAAACCGGATCAGCGACTGCGTCGTCGCTTTCCGGCGGCTGTCCGTCACACAGGCCGACATTGTGCTGCAACCGGCCGTCCCGGTGGCTGTCTGCTGTCTGGAAGAACTGATTCTGACCGATCGAGCCACATCCCGCAACTCTGAACGGTTTATGACCGGTCGGTTGTCAGATTTCGCCGGAGCGGGAAGGTCGGAACAGATGCTCTGCCCGGGCCCCCAAATCCCATCTGACCTGAAGAACAGCGCTCTAACCGACCGGCAAATCCCCCACCAAAAATGTCGTAAGCCATTTTGCTCCAATCACTAAGGAGCATTCCACCCCTTCTGTGGGTGATCTGTTCCCCTCTGTCATTCCTCTGAATCCGGCGGAACGGCAGCTGCCACTGGCTCTGGAGGGTACTGCGCTGGCGGAGAAACTCTCACTGGGCCAGCCTGTGGTATCGGCTTTCGGCAATCAGGTCTTCAGGCGGGTGTTCCCGAGGAAATGAGTTCCTTCATCTCCCGCACGGCCTGCTGAAAGCCGACCAGCACGGCCCGCGAGACAATACTGTGGCCAATGTTCAGTTCGTACATGCCGGGGATGGTCGCGACAGGAATCACATTGCGGTAGGTCAGTCCATGTCCGGCGTGCAGTCGCATGCCCTGTTCCAGCACCAGCTGGCTGGCCTGCTGCAGCGTTTCCAGCTCCTGCGGACGTGTGGCGGACGGGGCATCCGCATAGCGCCCCGTGTGCAGCTCAACTGCGGTGACTCCCAGTTTGCAGGACGCCTCGATCTGCCGCGGATCGGGATCGATGAACAGGCTGACTACAATGCCCGCATCCTGCATTCGCCGCACGGCCTCGGCGACCCGCTTCCCGCCACCGAGGACATCCAGCCCGCCTTCCGTGGTGACTTCTTCCCGTTTCTCGGGGACAAGCGTGGCCTGCAGTGGTTTCAGTTCGCAGGCAATGCCGACCACCTCATCCTCGCAGGCCAGTTCCAGATTGATTCCGGAATGGACGGTTTCACACAGCAGCCGCAGATCCCGGTCCTGAATATGACGCCGGTCTTCGCGGAGATGCACGGTGATGCTGTCCGCTCCGCCCAGTTCAGCCAGTGCGGCCGCCCAGACCGGGTCCGGCTCAATCGTGCGGCGGGCCTGGCGAATGGTCGCCACATGGTCGATATTCACACCCAGCAGCGGCATGACGGATTCTCCGTGACGGCGGGAAATGCGAACAGGTCAGGCGAATCAGTCGGACCACCAGACCTGCGAAACAGGGGACACGCCGCTACAATACCTGGTTCACAGGTTTCTGCACACCGTGCCGGTTTCGGGGTGACCTGAAGGCGGTTTCGGGCGACTGTTGCCGCCGTGATGAGCCGCCCGCCGGGACGAGAAAAGCACGCTCCAGCTTATGCCACAGGATCAGATTTTCATGGGGGCGGCGATTGCCCTGGCTTCCGGCTGGGGACTGACGGAAGCGGACTGGCTGGTGGCCAGCACCCGCAAAGGGCAGTGGCTGGCGCGGAAAACCGGCACCGCACGGGCCCGCTGGATCGTCAGGATTGTGTTCCTGGCTGGAATTCTGCTGGGGCTGGGCCTGGCGGCGAACGTCATCCGCCCGCTGAATGCGATCGGTCCGTAAGCAGCGGGCAGTAGCAGTAGTCAGCGGGCAGTACCAGATGCTGCCGGGTCTGCGGGGAACAGATCTTCGCACAGGAAGCTGCGGAGTGGTTCCTCGGGGTAGAGCCAGCTGTCGAATTCCCGGTTTCGCAATACGGTATTTGCCGCCAGCTGCTCTTCGGCCTGGTGCAGCTGCTGTTCGACCTTCTGGCCGTTGTCAGTCGGGGCGATGGCGGCCAGCTGCCGGTTAATTTCCTGCAGCTCGAGGAACCGGGAACGATTCTGCCGGGACCGCGCGCGTCGCTCGCGGCGGGAACCACCAGCACCGCTGGCGGCCTGCTGTTCCGCAATCAGCAGCTCCTTACGGTCCAGCAGCTGCTGCAGTTCCGAGGGACTGCCCGAGAGTGCCTGCAGGACGTCGCTGGCCCGCTCCGGGTTATAGCGGCGGTCCCGCAATTCATGACGCAGCTGGCCGGGGTCGGTCCGGGTGACGGGGTATGGCTCGGCAAAGGGCAGCAGCAGAGTGCCGCTGGCAGTGACGAACCCGGGCGGCTCCAGACCGGAAAACCGCATGATGATGCGGTCGGTCATTTCGTCATACTTCGCCCCGCCAATACCATGGACGAACACGTCGGCCAGGCACAATCGCGCGAACAATGTGGTGGTGAGGGCTCGGGTACGCAGTCGAATTCCGCGGGCGGGCAGCTTCCGCAGTTCCTCCACGGCACAGCAGGCATCCATTTCGGCGGAGAGTGGCAGGCGGGCGAAGTCCTCCTGATCGGCCGAGAGAATGACCGTCTGGCCCTCCTGGCGGGCAAATACCCGCTGCCGCTGCGTATGACCAGCCCGCCAGACCCAGAACGGGGCCTCGCACTGGCCATCTGCTGCTCTCACCAGTTCAGGCACCGGATGATTGCGACTGCGGATCCCGTTCAGTTCCCGGTATTCCTTCAGCACCTGATTATGGACGGAGATAAACCGGGGCAGGTGTGCCAGCAGATGGGAGGCGAACCACAGAAACGGATCCAGCTCGCACAGCTGGCTCAGGGGGAGTTCCAGATTGTTCAGGCCCCAGGAGGTTTCCAGCGCATGCCGGGCAGCGGTGAGGCGATCGGACGGCCGTCGGCTGATGTGGCCGTGCTGCACGGCCACCGGCCAGAACCGGGCCAGCACCGGAGTAAGCTCCCAGGGGGACAGAGCCTCGGAAATCCGCTCTCCAAAGGATGCAAAGACCGTTTCATCGACGGTTTCGGCTTCTTCCCACGGGCCTACCACACGTTCCGCATCCCACGGGACGTACTCAATCCGTGGATGCAGCCGGGTTCCCGCGGGGACACGCATGCGAGGGCCGGCCAGCAGATCCTGGTCGACTACGAGGTTCAGCTGCACCGCTCCGGCCAGCTGGCTTCCCAGCTGACCGAGCAGGAAATTCTTCAGCCACACTCCCGGATGAGCCGGGGCCGGCTGATGTCCGCTGACCAGCAGCGGGCCCTCCGCCGATGCTGCCGCGGCATGAGTGCTGCTGTTCCCGTGAAGAGCAGAGGGATGACCGGGCCCCAGGGCCTCGACGGCCGACTGCTCCAGCCCGGAGGTGTAACTGCGGGCCTGCTCCAGCACTGCCTGCCTTGCCCAGCGGCGGAGTTCCGGCAGCGAGCGTCCCTGAATGCGACAGGTCGACAGGCGGGTCAGTCGCTCGGCACTGGCCGGAGCCATCGCGACCGCAGCGGCTGGCGGCGGGACAATCAGCCGGCTGTGGTTAGTCCGGGGAACCTTCAGTTCCAGCGGTTCCCACGGAGGCTCTGTTCCAGCAGGTAACGCACCCGGCATGGTGGTCTGTTTCAGGCAGTCAGGTGCGGACATGATGGACAGTCGGGCCGGAAGATCGAGGAGGAATCAGCGAGGACGCAGCACCGGCAGCGGGTGGCTGTCTGCCGGGTCTGCAGGTTCCGGCTGCCTGCGGTGCAGCCACATTGAGGACGGGGGGAATCCCTATTCTCTGCAGCTGGAATGAGTCGGCCGGCAGTATTCCGGCGCGGCGGGCTTCACCTCGCCAGGGACTGCCTTCCCGTGATGACAGAGCCCTTCGGCCAGCAGTTCCCGCTGGAGAATCGTGTCGTAGTATGCCAGACGGCGGCGAGCATCGTCGAGCGAACCGCCGAACGATCGCTCTTCTTCCAGATAGACCAGCGGAACCGGGAACTCGCTGACCTTCAGGCCTCTGGAAACCGCCTGCACCCACAACTGCAGCGGCATCGCATAGCCGAGCTCGGTGATATTCAGTTTTCGCAGTGCCTCGACGCGGTAGGCTTTGAAGCCGCAGAACGCATCCGTCAGGTTCAGGCCCAGCGTTTCGTTCAGCCAGCCGGTGATCTGCAGATTGATCTGCCGCCGCTCGGCGGGTGGCTGACTGTCTCCGGGAAAAACTTCCAGATAGCGGCTGCCGGAAACAATATCCGGCAGGGGCACTGCCCCGCCCGCTTCCACCGGGGAGACGCCCATCAGCGGGTGCGAAGGATGATTCAGCTCGCGGACGAGGGCGGGAATCAGCGATGGC
Source organism: Planctomycetaceae bacterium (assembly GCA_020426545.1). Taxonomy (GTDB): domain Bacteria; phylum Planctomycetota; class Planctomycetia; order Planctomycetales; family Planctomycetaceae; genus JAGQPV01. The sequence goes on along the minus strand of JAGQPV010000152.1, from coordinate 2,603 downwards.
TCGTGCTGGCCATCACAGTCGATCGTGACGAGGGAATCGTATCCCTGTTCAATCGCGAACAGGAAGGCCGACCGCAGTGCTGCCCCGTAGCCGCTGTTCTCTTCGTGGGTCAGAACATGAATGTCTGTCTGACGGGCAAGGACTTCCGGCGTGGCATCGGTCGAACCATCGTCGATCACCAGAATGTCATCAGCCCATCGCCGCACCTGGCACAGCACTTCCGCCACATGTGCCGATTCATTGTACACGGGGAGAGCAGTGAGCGTGCGGTCTGTCATTTGCGGCAACCATCCAGCAGGGGAACTGTCCATCCTGAATTGACGACAGGCATCATTCCGGGCTGCCTGGTGAAAGTCAACCGGGGGAAATCCGGGCTGCTGCCGCGAAAGGGCGGTTGTTACGGACGCGGGGCGACGACGGGTGGCACAGGCAGAACAGTCAGCCAGAACCGCCTTGTCTGGTAACCTCCCGCATCAGCCGGGGACTTCGCTGTCCGCACTGCTTCATCCGCCTCCGGTGCCAGACCGGTCACCTCAAACGGGTAACTTCCCGCGACAGCAGAGGCCGCAACGGCGGACAGCTGCAACGTGACCTTTTTGGATGTGTCTCCCTTGCCGGCCGAAGTCACCGGAGGCACGATCAGCCCGGAAGGCAGGCCGCGAACCGAGATGGAAATTTCGGAAGCCAGCCGGCTGCGGGTAATGCTGACGGGAATTTCGAGTGGTGTACCGGGAGTCAGAGTGAACCGCTCGGCTTCCGTCGACAGTCCGAAATCCGGTTTCACGGCTTCCACCGACAGGCGATAGAAGTAACGCGGGCCACCATGACGAAACACATCGCGGACCTGAAAGGTGTAGGTTCCGTCAGCGGGAGCCGTCCAGGCCAGGTTGACATCGAACTCATTCCGGGCTTCGTCGTCGCTCTCCTTCAGCAGTTTCCCCTCGGCATCCCGAATCGTCAGCAGGGGATCGAGCAGCGAGTAACGGGAGCGGGCTTCCACCATCAGCTGAATGGTTTCGCCCTTTTTCAGAGCCAGCGAGTATCCGTCGGTTTCTCCGGGGCCGGAAATCACTCCCGTCACACTGGAGGGAACCGTCAGCTGCTGCAGCTGGCCATCCTGCAGGCCGGCCGCTTCGACCAGTGCGGGGCCAGCCGTCACCGGCAGAGAGACACTTTCCGGCAGGTCGGCGGCGGAAACAACGGTCTCCTCCGCATCGTCGGTTCTGCTCACCGGCAGCGAACGCAGTTCTTCCGGGATGTTCCACCCGAAGACGCTGACCTGCTCCGTCTGCGGGCCAATGGCCATTGGCTGGACATAATCCACGAATGGCCCGCTGGTCAGAGTCAGCCGGTAGTGATAGGTCGCACTGCCGGAGAGCGCGACGGAACTGTTGGGGGCCGCCGGAAATGCAAACAGTCTCACATAGTGGGTGCCGTCCTCGGTGGCCGTGAAAGCCACCTGGGGATCGAGCCCGTGGTCGTCGTCATTCCGCACCTGCACAGCACCGCCCGGAGAAAGAATCTGCAGTACACCATCCATCGGTGAACCCAGATCCCGGTTGGCCAGCAGCGAAGCAACCAGCGTCTGGCCCTGTTTCAGCGGGACAGCAAAGATATCGACGTCAGCCGCCTTCGCCAGCGCCCCGTTGACTGTCAGTCGCGGGAGTTCCTGACTGGCGGCTTCCGTGACCAGGTTATTCGGCTCTGTTTCCGTAATTTCCGGCAGAGCCCCTACCACGAAGACCAGCGGCGCAGTTGCTCCTTCGGCGTTATACAGCCGGAAGCGGTGTGTTCCCGTGCGGGCTTCCTCTGAAACGGTGACGCGAAACTGGCCCGGCTTCTCTCCCGGTTCAAACTTCAGCCCCGGCTCGGCCGTCCAGACAGACAGCGGGGCCGTTCCCGGTTTGCCCACGGACGAGATATCGACCGTGGTCCCCCGCTGGCCACCCGCGGGAACCACAGCAGTCACGGCGGGGGCCTCAGCCAGGGCGGTTCCACTCAGACCACAGGCCAGCGCGGCCGACAGAACTGCCGTCAGCCTCGTGCATGCCGACGGGAGGAGAATTCGCAAAGCAGGTTTCATGCGGCAGTCTGTCTCCAGCACACTGGCGGGGAATTGCCCGCCAGTGTGTGTTGAAATCCGTCAGTCAATTGAGAGATTCCTGAGGAGGGACCGACTGCCCCTCCCGAAGAAATCAGCCCATCAGTTCGTGAATCGGTTCCGGATCACTCACCAGATGGCTCGGCCGCCCCTGCGGTGTGTACAGCATCTTGTCCGGATCGATGCCCAGCTTGAGATAGATGGTGGAGGCGAAGTTCTCGGGAGAGAACACATTCTCCACCGCCGAATAACCGTAGCGGTCGGTGGCACCGAGCGTCAGCCCGCCGGGAGTGCCGCCACCCGCCATCAGCACCGACATGGCGTTCGACCAGTGGTCGCGGCCAGCGTCTTTGTTGATCTTCGGTGTGCGGCCGAATTCACCCAGCACAAGCACGAGGGTGGAATCGAGCATGCCGCGCTCGTCGAGGTCTTCGATCAGAGTGGCAATCGTCTGATCCCACGAGGGCAGCCGTTTCTCACAGGAATCAAACAGCCCGCGGTG